>JBKPPU010000266.1:0-4583 GCA_046733695.1 Acidobacteriota bacterium | reverse complement strand
ATGCTGGAAGGACCGGGGAGATCAAACACGATGTCGTCCGGCGGTTGCTGAAACCACCATCGAAACATCGCTCCCGCGTTGATATTCATGTTGATAGTCTTCGTCTCTGCTGAGACGGACGAGCCTGGAAACGAGACTGTTACGCTTTGCACGTTTATCGACTTCGAATCTTTGTTTGTGTTTGTAATATCAAGCCGCAGGAAGATCCGTCCGCGGGCCTTGGCAGTAGCTGTGCCCGGCGCCATCGGCAGAAACACCACTTTACCGGACTCGAGCGGTTCGACCTTAATACTCAGGTTGGGGGCTGGCATAACGTATTTGATCTCCTATGTCTTAGTTTTCAAATCTTAAAGGCTGGCGGTCCAAGATTGGCCTTGCTGCGGTATCGGGCATCTTTGTCAAGTAAGTCCGTGAGTGAACACAGGCATTAGATCGGGTGGCTGGTGAAATTTGACTGCGCAAGCTTTCAACAACATCCGCAAATCAGATGCCATCTGTCAGAGTGAGGGAAATTGTCTCTCAGGAAGGGCCTCAATGAATCGTAGGATTTAATAGTGTTTCATTCTGTAGACTAGACCTGTGAACAACGGGCGACATCACTCTTACAATCTGCGATGATTTTAAGGATCCGTCGCTTACTTCCAAGATCCGCCCAGAGGGTGTGGGCCTGAGTCGCACCCAATCCGATCTTTGCAAACTACTTCTGATCGGAAAGAGTCTGTCTGAGCCTTGGCCGATTACATTAGGGAGCTGCGAGATCTCGCAACAGGGCTACGGTTTTTCCTTCAACGCCGGGAAATAGTTGTGCGTACCTCAACGGTGTGCATTCAACCACTTCATCGAGCCGCTCATAATGCCCAGGCAGCTTCACACGAATGGACAAGTCCGCTCCGTGGTTGATTAAGAACTGTGCTACCGAGAAGCCAAAATCGTTGAATTGTGTTCCGGCGTGAAAGATTGGTGTCTGTCCACCGATCCCGTCTTCATCTAATGAGGCCCGCGCGTTTATATCGGCCCCGTGTTCAAGAAGTAGTCTGGCGGCGTCCACACTGCCGTACTCTGATGCGACGTGTAACAATGTCGCTCCACGAAGCGAGAGGCGGCGCGCGCCGGTTTGGCCGCAGTCAAGTTCTGTGAAACGCTGATGGACCAGTGTTGGACTCGCCTTCAGATGCTGTTCAAGTTCATCCAGGCGACCACGCAGAATGTCCAACACGCCAGGCAGGTCGTACTTTGTAACACCGCCCGAGTCGAGAAGATATTCGATGCAAAGGCTGAGATCGGACGAACGGTGATACGATTCGACAAGGTAATCGAGCGCAGTCACCTCTCCGGTTCCCTCGCAATTTGGATCTGCGCCGTGGTCCAACAACCATTTCAGCGTGACCGGATCAACCGCTTCACACGACGAGAAAATGATTGGGAAATGCCCGTTCCAGGCGGCGTTCACGTCTGCGCCGTACGAAACAAGCAACTCCATCATCGGAATGCGCATTCCGTTGAGTGCGGCCCGCCCGAGAGGTCCGTCGCCGCCCTGGTGGACGTCTGATCCGTTCTCGATCATCCACTTTGCAATTGCGAGTCGCTGCGGACCGGGCGGCGCCCACGGCACGCGGCACTCGGCAACCCAGGTGAGCGGCCCGTTCCTGCCGTAGCCAAGCAGAGCGTGATGCAACGCTGGGTTACGTGTCATGAGAGTTTGAACAAGCGTTAAGTTGTTGGTATCGATCGCGTCCTTCAGTTGACTGATCTCTTCGACGGACTCGACGTGGGCCTTGAGCTTGGGCCAACTCGCAAATCCGTAGAGGCGGGCGATCTTAAACTGTGCGTCAGTAAGCGACTCAGCACCGCCGCTTTTAAATAGATCCCTGGCTTGATCTTTCAGATGTCGAAGATTGGGACGTAGCGGAAGTGGACGAGGCGCGTCTGTAGAATCGACGGACATGGCGAACTCCTTTCATCGAAACGCCCGTTGTCCGCTCTTCGGGCCGAAAGAAGGTTCGCTATTGTTTTCTGCAAGCAGGTGGGCTTCTACCCTTTCCGCGGACCGGATGCGCCCTCAACGCGCTCGGCATACTACCATGAGTGATGAAGGTCATGAAACCTTACTCGAAATAAAGCGGTTTTGGTTATGTGTTGGCCCAACACCGAGATCTATTACAGGCTGTGATTACGCGTTTGCGCCCAATTACCCAACCAATTCGTTGAGGAAACTGAGAGAAGAGAGGAATCCAACACTCTGTCCACATTAATCAAGTGAGTTCCGACTCTTTTCTCAATCAGGGCAATGGACTATATTGTTTTGACCGGGGTCCAGTCATAAGTCCCAGGCTCGGGCAGGTTCTCAAAAATTAGGTTCTTGATCGTCGTTTTGAATGGAAAGCCGTGCAGCGAACGAAGGTCTGGCGCACATTACTGTTCTTAATCTCGCTTTTCGGCATCTGTCTGGTCGTCCTGTTCAAGTTTGAATCTCACATACTAAGCGCCAACACGGCCCACCAGGATCCATCGAAACCAGACATCACGTTCGACAAAACCGTCCAACCCTTTTTCGCTCAGCATTGTTATCACTGTCATAACAAGGACCTGAAAACTGCGAATCTGAACCTCGAGGCCTTCAACAGTGCGGATTCACTCACCAATAATCGAGCGATATTAAAGCGCATTCTGGAAAAGCTTAGCGCGGGCGAAATGCCTCCTCCGGAAGTGATTCCGCCCAAACCGGCCGATACGGTAGCTGTTACCCAATGGCTCGCACATCAACTCGGTGCCTCACCTGAAACAAACAAAGAATCTGCGATCGCCGGCAAGATCACAGATACCACTTCTGGGAGAGTAACTGTTCGCCGCCTTAACCGAGTCGAGTACGACTACACGCTACGTGATCTCCTCGGTGTTGACCGTCATGCTTCAGACGACTTTCCCCAGGATGATTCCGGATACGGCTTTGACAACATCGCCGATGTGCTTTCGATTTCACCGGTGTTGATGGAAAAGTATTTGACCGCAGCGGAACAGATTTCGCGTGCCGCCATCTTCGGCAACGAGCCGATGCAGCCCACTCTCGTGAGTCTGCGGTCAGGTCAGCGAAACCAGAAGCCACAGATGACGCCGTTGACTGATTACGATCAGACCGGCTTGACCATGCCCAACGCCTTTCACACAACTTACCGATTTCCGGTCGCTGCTGAGTACGTGCTTCGCGTCAATCTGGGCGGGGATCGTCCTCCAGGTTCGGAGGCCTTACAACTCGCACTGTGGGTTGATGGAGTTCAGAATAAGCAACTGACAGTGGATCCGGCAACTATTGCTTCCTTTGCCACTGTATCGGAGCCTCAACAACTCTGGGGCGTCAAAACAGAATTCAGAGTAACTCTAACGGCGGGTGATCATTGGCTTGCGGTCACTATTCCACACCTCTACGAAGGTCTACCAGCCAGTTACAACGGACCAAATCCATCGAGGCGGCCCATTCCACCACCTCCTACGTTCAAGACACCACGAAACGCCACGCCGGCGGAGATTGAGGAACGCAGAAAAGAGTTTGAGAAAAGACTAGCTGAAAAGATTCCAGCAAACAGTGCACGCATCAGTTCCGTCGAGTTAGGAGGCCCGTATGCCCCAGTGAAAGGACCTTCAATCGAGAGTAAGAAGAAGATCTACGCTTGCGGACACTTGAATGGCAATCACGAAAAGAAATGTTCTCGTGTCATAGTTGAGCGCCTCGCCCATCGTGCCTATCGACGTCCAGTCACGACAGCTGAAGTAACACAATTGACGAACCTGGTTGCACAAGTACAAAGCGAAACCGGATCGTTTGAGGAAGGGGTCGCAGCAGGCATTCAGGCGATGCTGCTTTCGCCTCACTTTCTTTTCCGCATTGAAGGGCGATCCCCAGCCTCTGCTTCCAAAACGACATCTTTCCTTACGCAACACGAATTGGCATCGCGTCTTTCATACTTTCTGTGGAGCAGCATGCCGGACGACGAACTGCTGGCAGCGGCCGACCGAGGTAAGTTGTCGCGTCCTGCAGTACTCGCTGCACAGGTACGACGGATGTTGCTCGATCCAAAGGCTGAGGCGCTGGTTAATAACTTCGGTGGTCAATGGTTGCAAACTCGCGCTCTCGAATCGGTCAAACCCGATCGAAAGAAGTTTCCGGACTTCGACGAATACCTGCGTTTGTCGATGGCGCGAGAGACCACGATGTTTTTTAAAAGCATCATTCACGAGGATCGCAGTATTCTCGACTTCATCGATGCTGACTACTCGTATCTGAACGAACGCCTGGCGCGCTTCTATGGTTTAACCGACGTGCAGGGTCCGGAGTTTCGCAAAGTCTCATTCGCCCGCGATGCACAAAGAGGCGGACTGTTAACTCATGCAAGCGTGTTGACGATCTCGTCATACGCTAACCGCACGTCGCCAGTACTGCGAGGCAAGTGGGTATTGGACAATCTTCTTGGCACTCCACCACCTCCACCTCCGCCTGATGTTCCTAATCTGAATGAGGAAAAGATCGGAACCACATCTTCTATGCGCGAGCAGTTGGAGCTGCATCGGAAGAACGCCATCTGCGCTTC
>JBKPPU010000265.1:0-7172 GCA_046733695.1 Acidobacteriota bacterium | reverse complement strand
GTCCTATAACCGCTTACTGGCCGGTGATGATCTTTTTCGCCGTTGCCGTCATCTTTCCGGTGCTGCCGATTGTGCTTGGCAGATTCCTCCGTCCAATAAAATACGAAAAGGACAAGATGCGGCCTTACGAGTGCGGCATCGATCCGACTACCGAAGCACACGAACGCTTTACTGTGCGATACTACATCGTCGCGATGTTGTTTCTGATTTTTGACGTCGAGACGATTTTTCTGCTGCCGTGGGCGATAATCTTCATGGGCGACGATTTCTCATTCACGAAGTTTGCCCTGATCGAGATGTGTGTGTTCATCGCGATTCTGGTGGTTGGGTATTATTACGCGTGGCGGAAGGGCGCGCTCGAGTGGGCGTAAAAGAAAGCTTATAGGACATTTGGTGCTGTAGGGCGAATAACACTTATGGCTGAACACGAGGAAGGATTTGTTCTAACCACTGTCGATTCGATCATGAATTCGATTCGACGTACTGTGGGCGCAAAAACTGTCGACATCGCAGCGCCGGTGGTTAACTGGGCGCGCAAGTCGGCTCTATGGCCCATGACGTTCGGTCTCGCGTGTTGCGCCATCGAGATGATTGCGACCGGTGCGGGCAGGTTCGACATCGATCGGTTCGGCGCCGGAGTCTTTCGTCCCAGCCCGCGACAAAGCGATTTGATCATCGTGGCCGGAACCGTCACTTTGAAGATGGGTCCCGTTGTCCGACGTGTCTACGATCAGATGCCGGAACCCAAGTGGGCCATCGCGATGGGCGCCTGTGCCTCCACCGGCGGACCATTTGATTCTTATTCGACGATGCAGGGCGTCGATCGCTGCATCCCTGTAGACGTTTACATTCCCGGTTGTCCTCCAAGACCCGAAGCCCTCCTATATGGCTTGATGCGACTGCAAGACATCATCATGCGTGAGGCGCCGTCAGCTTATATTTTTGAATCTGACGGCACCGTTCATCGCAATCGGCCATTCCCCGAAGAAAATGACGACGTAGTGTTGGCCGGAGCGGACAGCATTGCCGGTTCTCTCCGATAATTGTTTAGAGTTTGGAGGATCTCAAATGAGAAATGTTTTTCGCACACTGTTGGTTTTGAGTGTAGTTTTAGGACTGGTTTCGATCAGTATTGCGCAAACAAAACCGCGTATGACAAGACGGACCACTACCAAAAGAGTGGTCCCACTGGTTCCTGTTGGCACGGATCTCAAGGTTCGAATCAACGATACGCTGTCGAGTAAAGACTCGCGGATCGGCGATCGCTTTACAGCAACTGTGATCGATCCGAGTCGCTTCGACGAAGCGAGAATCAATGGTCACATCAGCTCGATACAGAAGTCAGGAAAAGTGAAAGGCCGGACGAGCATGAATCTCGCTTTTGACTCGGTCGAGTTGCGCGACGGCCGCAGAGGTGTGCTGCACGGATACGTGACCAGAGTTTATGGTGAAGGTTCCGGGAAAGCCGATAACGAAGGTGGTGTCGAATCCGGTAGCAGGACGAAGCAGACAGTTAAGCGCGCGGGAATTGGCGCCACGGTCGGTGCGATTGTCGGCGGCATTGCCGGTGGCGGCAAAGGCGCGGCGATTGGTCTGATCATCGGTGGCGCCGGTGGCGCCGGCTCGCTCGCGATAAATGGCAGCAAAGAGCTGAAGATTGAATCCGGCACGGAAATGCTGGTTCACGTCACGCGCTAACTCGAAAACACAATTTATGCCGCGGATTTACGCAGATCTGTGTAAATCCGCGTTTTTATTTTTGGAAGCAATCCGCGTTAATCTGCGTCTAACCCAATGATGGCGATGGCTGAACAGCTTATTAGCGGACAAGTAATCGAAGCGTGCCAGCAGGGCGACCGCGCAGCCTTTCAACTCCTCTTCGAAACTTACAAAGACAAAGTGTTTTCCATCGCCGTCTATTCTTCCGGCGGCGACCGCGCCGTGGCTGACGACGTAACGCAACAGATATTTCTGAAGTTGTTTACTGCCATCCGTCAGTTTCGCGGCGATTCGGAGTTCACGACCTGGCTTTATCGTCTGGTCGTTAATGCCTGTCTCGATGAACGTCGGCGCCGCAGAAGATTGCTGCCGTGGGGAGAGACTGTGGCGATGAGGAACCCGAGCGAGAAAAAACCTCAGGAAAAACAGTACGCGCGGCGCGAGGTTTCGGAAGCGGTGCAGGCGGCGATTGCGGATCTCAAGCCGAAGTTTCGTTTGCCGATCTTGTTGAAGTACATCGAAGGACTATCGTACGAGGAGATTGCGACTGTGATGGGCTGTTCGAAGGGCACTGTGGCCTCGCGTTTGAATCGCGGTCACAGTCAGCTCGCGAAGCGACTTGCACATTTGAATAATCCCGCAGTGTGGGGTGATTAATGCTTTCTAGACACGTAACAAAAGATATTTCAGCTTATTGTCATGGAGAACTGTCGAGCGACGAGTCGAAGCAGTTTGCCGAACACATTATTTCGTGCATCAAGTGTCGAACCAAATTTGAAGAGATCAAGCTGGGGATAAAACTCGCCGAACAACTGCCGCAGTTGTCAGCGCCGGACCACCTTTGGAGTGAGCTTGGTCCACAGATTACACAGATTAATCCGGTAACGAATCGTGGCTGGTCATGGCAGTTGAAAGTTGCCGCAGCTGCTGTTTTGTTACTGGTTTCGAGTTTGGGAGCATGGTGGTTCTACAGTCGCGGTCGGAAGGAGGTCACTGGAAAATCTTACTGGCAAGTGACGCGGCTCGATGGAACGCCAATGATCGGGAAAGAAGCAATCTCGAACAATGGACAACTGGCGGTCGGCGAATGGCTGGAAACTGACGGGAATTCAAAGGCGCAGATTGCTGTTAGTTCAATCGGCAATGTTGATATCGATGAGAACACGCGCGTGCGGCTGGTGGAGACGCAAGCGACTGAACATCGTCTTGAGCTTGCACGCGGGAAAATGAGCGCGCGTATTTGGGCGCCGCCGCGATTGTTCTTTGTCGATACTCCCTCGGCAGTCGCCGCCGATCTCGGATGTGCGTACACGCTTGAAGTTGACGATCAGGGAGCAAGCAAACTACGAGTGACGTCGGGCTGGGTCGCGCTCCAGTTAAAAGACCGCGAATCGATAGTTCCCGCCGAGGCATCTTGCGATACACAGCCAGGTGTTGGACCAGGCACGCCTTACTTCAATGACTCTTCACCGGTATTTCGCGAGTCGCTGAAAAAGATTGATTTCGATCCTGACGCCGTAGCCCGAAGTGCGGCGCTCACCTCGATGCTCGCCGATGCACGTACGAAAGACACACTGACACTGTGGCATCTGCTGGCGCGTGTTGATGGCGACGACCGGGCTCGCGTTTACGAGAAGATGGCCGCACTCGATCCACCGCCACCGGGAGTGACTCGCGAAGGCGTGCTGCAGTTGAACCAAACAATGCTCGACAGCTGGCGCGACGAACTCAAATCGACATGGATGGGTGTGGACAAAAAGGTCCCAAAACCGATTGCGGAAGCGTATTGGAAGGTTAAGAACGGCCTGAGCCGCAGGTTGAAAGAGATGGCGCCTAAGTGAGCCACAAAAGGCACAAAAGGACACAAAATTAAAGATTTGTGAGATGGCTGGTGTCGTTAAGATTGAGCACTCTGACAAAACCATCTCTGCGAAGCTCGAACCGCGTGATGCCGCAATTGGATGTTGAGATCCACACGGGTCTGAGTTCGGGCGAGTCGAGGGCGCCCATGAGGTGCAAGGCGAGGATGCAGATTGTTCCGGTGTGACTGAAGACCGCGATTCGACCGCCGCGATGTTCCGCGATGATTTCATCCAGTTTTTGACGTGCTCGATCGAGTAGTTGGCGATAACTCTCACCTCCCGTCAATACGTGTTCGAAGTCACGTCTGAGCAGAGCAGCGTACTGGTCGGGATGTTGCTGAGCTGCGTCTTCAAACGTCAGACCTTCCATCACGCCGACGCTGCGTTCGCGAAAGGCGCTTGTCCCATGAACAGGCAAGCCGGTCAGCTTGGAAAGAGCACGCGCTGTATCCATGGCTCGAGCGAGATCGCTCGAATAGATTGCTGTAACAGATTCGGATTTGAGAGTGAGTGCGGTTGCGTGTGCCTGGTTGCGGCCGCGTGCGGAAAGAGGCGTTGCTGTGTGCCCGCCAAAACGTCGTTCAGCGTTTCCTCTCGACTGACCGTGACGAATGAGGAGGACGTTCGTAGCAGCGGGCATTTCTACATTTAAGCTAAGCAGCGACAGCGTCGGCCTTTAACTTCTCAGCCTGGTAATGCGCCACCAGAGCGTCGATGAAAGGATCGAGATTACCTTCCATAACCAGGTCGAGCTGATGAATCGTCAAGCCGATGCGATGATCAGTTACACGGTTTTCTTTGAAGTTGTACGTGCGAATCTTTTCGGAGCGATCGCCGGAGCCAACCATCGAACGCCGCTCGCTGGCGAGGGCATCGTGTTGCTTCTGCTCTTCGAGTTCCTGTAGGCGCGCACGCAGCACGCGCATCGCCTTCTCGCGGTTTTTGATTTGCGACTTCTCGTCCTGCATCGAGACTACAGTGTTTGTCGGAAGGTGCGTGATGCGGACTGCCGAGTAAGTCGTGTTGACTGACTGACCACCGGGACCCGACGAGCAGAACGTGTCGATGCGCAAATCCTTCTGATCGATCTTCACGTCAACTTCTTCAGCTTCCGGCAACACGGCAACCGTGATCGCCGAGGTGTGAATTCTGCCGCTCGCTTCAGTCTGCGGGACACGCTGCACGCGATGCACCCCCGACTCGTGTTTCAACTTCGAATAGACCTTGACTCCTTCGATCAACACGATCGCTTCCTTGAGTCCGCCAATGCCCGACTCAGAAGCCTCGAGAACCTCAAAGCGCCAGCGCTGCTTTTCCGCATAGCGCGAATACATCCGGACCATTTCAGCGGCAAAGAGCGTGGCTTCGTCACCGCCTGTACCGGCACGAATCTCGAGAATGACGTTCTTCTCGTCGTTCGGATCAGTCGGGATTAGCAGGAGTTTGAGTTCTTGATCGGTTTTGTCGATCCGGGATTGCAGCGACTCGAGTTCGAGGCGCGCCATCTCGCGCATTTCCTCATCGTCGGCTGAATCCATCAACTCGCGCGTGTCTGCAAGTTCTGCCTTCAACCCTTTCCACGCCTGATACTTTTGTACGACCTCTTCAAGCGTGCGGTGCTGTTTCGCGGCCTTTGCGTACGAAGATGGATTGGAGAGCAATTCAGGTGACGACAGCTCCTGCGTCAACTCTTCATATCTGCTAACGATTTGTTCCAGCTTATCTAACATAAGACCTCACGAGAGCGGCGCGGGCAGCGGTTCTGCCGTTGCGGGCTCCAGCTTTAGCGATTCCTTCAGCGCTTCGATGGCCACTTCGAGTTGTTGGTCATCGGGTTCCTGCGTGGTGATGTTTTGCAGCCACACGCCCGGTCTCGTCATTAATTTAAAGAACCAACTGCTCTCTTTTTTCGCTGACAGGCGAATAATTTCATACGAGAGACCAGCAACCACCGGCATCAATGCGATACGAATCAGGAAGTTGAACAACAACGAATCAAACTTGATTACGGAAAACAGCACGATCGCGACGAGCATCACGACCATGAGAAAGCTCGTACCACAACGTGGATGCTGTCGCGGTTGTGGTCGCGCGTTTTCGACAGTCAACGGCAATCCGGCTTCCCACGTGAAGACCGTTTTGTGTTCGGCGCCGTGGTATTGAAACACGCGCCGGATGTCCTTCAAGAGCGAGAAGCTGAAGATCATGATCAGGAAAAACGTCATGCGAATCAGCCCGTCGATTAGGTTGAAGGCGACTGACGGACGCACCGGATGCAGGTAAGTTCGCACAGTGGACCATGCGCTCGTGTACCACGCGTCGTCTTCAGTTTCCGTTACAGGTGTCTGAGCCGTTGGAGCGGGAGGAGTCGCTGCTGCCGGCGCAGTTGGCGAAGTTGCCCAGCCGGCGCCGATAAACAAAGCGTTCGTGAGCAACAGTGGCGCAGCAACGAAAAGCAGCACGTTGAAGATCAACGCGAAGACGATCGAACCGGCAGCCGCGGCAGTCGTCCCTTTCTTCAGCTCGTCGCGTGAACGCTTCTGCGTCGGGACGGGAAACAGACCGGGCACTGCGCCAGTCAAACCTGCAAAATCTCCCTCGCCCTCGATCACGGCCGGCGAAAGCGCCACCTTCACTTCTTCGGCTTTCGCTTCCTCTGCTTCGGCAAAGGCTTCGTTGGCCGAATAGTTCAATGCCTTGATGCCGAGTCCCATCGACTGAACCAAAACGGCTCCGCCGCGCAACACGGGCAGCTTCAGCAAAGGGTATTTGTCGCTCCACTTGGGTAGCGGCGCCGCGGTGTTTACGATCGTTCCATCAGCCTTGCGAACGGCAATCGCGTAGGCGTTCGGAGTGCGCATCATCACGCCTTCGATAACGGCCTGGCCGCCAACAATTAGATCTCGTTCTGGTGTACTCATCGTAGTTAATTGAAATGTGATCGAAAACAATAATGCCGGCGATGTTATGCCGGTCGCTGGTGCTTTGATGCACGATGGGCGACCGGCCAATCATGCCGGCGTTCAAGGGTCGGGTGGCTAATGCTGTTTTTGCAAAAGCATTAATTCGAAAAGTTTACTGTGCGGATGCTGTCGTGTCGGCAGCGGGTTTCTTTCCATAGCGCTTGTTGAAGCGATCGACGCGTCCAGCGGTATCGACCAGCTTCTGCTTTCCGGTGAAGAAAGGATGGCAAGCCGAACAAATTTCGACGTGCAGATCGCCTTTCTTGGTCGAGCGAGTCTTGAAGGTCTCGCCGCAAGCGCAGCTAACGGTAATTTCGACGTATTCTGGGTGAATTCCTGGTTTCATTTAATTCTTCGTCACTCTCTCTATAGGCGGCCCCCAGCCGCATTTTTCAAACACGATATGATAGGAGCCACGGCGCGGATCGTCAAGCTTGGAGCCCTATTTGTTGATAGTCCCTGATTACTCGGAACGTACTGTAGGGGCGGCCCTCCGTGGCCGCCCGGCGTCGAATCGATCTCTTTGTGGAATGTCCGATCGATTCTGTTTCAAAAGATCGAGTTCCACACGGAAGGCCGCCCCTACAGTTCGTTTTTCAGCCCACTACAGTCACAACTGCTTTAGCTG
>JBKPPU010000264.1:0-30606 GCA_046733695.1 Acidobacteriota bacterium | reverse complement strand
GAGAGACTAACCGGCGCTCAGATCAAGGATATGCCGAACATTTTTCGCGGCGTCGATCTGTTAACACTCTCTGCCTGTAATACCGCGGTTGGCGTTGGTCTAAACGGAGAAGAGGTAGATGGGTTTGGTACGTTGGCCCAGGAGCGTGGAGCGAATGCGGTGATAGCAAGTCTGTGGTCGGTAGCCGATGCGAGCACCGGCGTTTTGATGCAGAAGTTCTATCAAACTCGCATGCGAGAAGGGCAACCCGCAACCAAGGCGGAATCACTACAGGAAGCCCAACTATCGTTTTTGCACAAACAGGTGAAGTCTTCAGAACTCGATGAAAAGGATTACAGCCATCCGTATTATTGGGCGCCATTCATTTTGATCGGCAACTGGCGGTGAATGGCTTGCAGTAAAGTCGGTTCGGGTTTCATTTCGCAGCGAAGTGCTCCGGAGGAGCACGATGTTTATAGGGTTGCGGTTTCTATCAGCTGCGCGCTCCGGAGGAGCGCAATGTGGTGTGGGCACGAATTTACATGCCGCTCCTGACGGAGCGGAATAGCTCAGGAGCCGGAGTGCTATAAACATGTTGCCCCTCCGGAGCAAGACCAATGATGACGGGTTTTAGTGCAAAGCCACGGTGAATCGACAATGGCCGGTGTAAAAGAACAAGAGAAGACTCGCACGCGCTCGAACGGATCGGGACTATGGAGCCGTGCGTTGCGGAGGTGGCATTGGCTGTGGACGGATACTGAAGGATCGGAATCGAGCGTCGTCTTCGCGCCGGCGGATCTTGAGCCGTCCGGGAAAGTGGATAGTACTAAAGATGAGTCGACTAGTAGTTTCACCGATTTATTTCCGTTTAAGATCATCGCGTGGCTTGGTGCCTCCGCTGGTGGGCTGACGATCCTGTTGGGAGCGATCGGTTTTCTCGCATTAAGCGCTCACGATGTGATGCTTGGGATTCCACGCTCAGTTCAGAATAGTCCGGAGTACGTTACGGTAGGCGGCCTTTTCTTCGGTCGCTCCATCATTTTCCTGGTCGCGAGTTTCATCTCTGCAAAGAGTTGGATCGTCCTGGTCGTCTTATTGATCGGCGTTGTCGTGCTTTTCAAGATCTCTCAGCGTCGCAGCCGTGGCAGATCACTCGTGATTGTTCTGTTTGGGATTGCGCTACTCCTCGGACAAGTTTATGGGTTGGCTCGGCTCATCAGACCACTTCAGATTTCAAATTTGCTGCTGAACCTTTCAGTGGACACAAGTAGTCCGGCTAAGCAGGTGGTGGATGCGTTGCTGGTGAAAGACAGCACGTGGTTGAGTGTGGAATACGGCTTTTTGGTTTTGCTGGTGGTGGCATTCTCGACGGCTTTCCTGATTATGGAAAAGATGGGAAGCAGCCGGTTCTGGCAAGTGATCCGTGTACCAGCTTTCATCTTGCTCATCATCAGCATCTTTCTGTTGCCGCGCGCGTATGGGGTGATGACGATCTCAAATGAATATCCGACAGTAGTGCTCGAGCGTGCGAATGCCTCGAGTAGTAATCCCGCGAACGAAACGCGTTTGTTACTCCGCGAAGATGACAAAGTGTTTGTTTTGTACGATCCAGCTTCGCAATCAATCGTCACCGTCAAACGTGACTCAGTTCCTCAGCACAAAGTTTATGCACCACAGCATGTCTTCACAGCTTCGATTGGAAAGAATTGAACTGCGCTTACTGATCCTCATTTGTGTTTGTCTGATCGGTATGGTGGCTCAGGTAAAGGCGCAATCTGTTTTCGTACGACCGGATAGACTAAGAGAAGGTGATGGTAAGACGAGAAACATCACACTCGAGGCCAACGTCTCACCGGGAGCAAGCTTGAGTATCGCGGTCGGCTACAGGGCCGATCCGTCAGCGTCTGTCAGTAGTTTCATTCCAAAATTCAGCGTCCAGGATAACGCGAGTGAGGACAGAAATCCTCAGGATGGAAAAATCCGTTTACTACTGCCAAGAGCGTTTGACAAGATCGGCGTTTATTCAATCGAGATTGACGAACCTCGATTAGTTTTGAGTTTGGTGTACGAACCCAACAACACTTCATACTTCGGACAATTTGTGGGCTGGCTCGTGAGCGCGGCGGGTGGTGGAGAACGCCGTGCGGGACCCGCATCGGCGCTCGAGAGAATTGAGGAGTTAACTAAGAACAAAGATCAGGACAAGATTGCAATTTTGACAGCGCCTGTTCCGGCAGCCGGTCAGGAGATTGATCCGAAGTCGCTGAAGCTGAATATCCGATCTGCTCTCATGCCTGCATGGTCCATGAACGGAACCTCCCTGGCGTGTAGCGCGTGGCGAAATGAAAAATGGGTTATTGCGGCGTACGCACTTAATCGAGCTGGTGTGGCAACCGAATCATGGCAATGGAATTCTCCCACCGCTGGGGTCAGTGATTTCTCGCCGGTATGGTCGCCTAAGGGTGATGGACTCGTGTTTGTCCGTTTGGATCAGGATCAGAAAAGCGATATCTGGGTATTGGAACTGGATAGAAATCGCCGGCCGAAGAAAGAAACCAGAGTCACGACGATTGGGAGCGTCCAGGGGATCTTAGGGTGGGATAAAGATCTCGGCATATTGTTCGAAACGAAAAACGCGGTTGAGGGCTATGGGAGTTTGCGCCAAGCGTGGGCCGTGAAGCTTACGGTTCCCATTTCGCCAGTCACACCGCTTTCGGACGAGTATGGTCGGTTCCGCGGTGGTGCGCCTCTGCGCCGGAGTGTTTTCTATATTGACGAGAAGGACAGCCCCCCGATGTCGACAGTCTATGAAGTGAATTCGAACGGCAAGCTAAAGATACTCACAGAAGCAAATTGTTCGCACCGGTGGCTGGCTGTTTCGTCCGACGAGAAATGGCTCGCTTTCGACTCGAATTGCCCTCGCTGATCATCTTGGATACAGTCAGAACCACCTCGCGGTAGCGGGTGGGTGCGCAGCCTTATTCGATCGTGGCCTACGGCGTACCCACCCGCCACCGCGAGGTGGTTCTGACTGTATCCGCTAAGGCTTGATTCTGAATGCGCCGATATTGCTCGTTAGTCCGCGGGCTTTCACGAACAGTGTGCATGTTCCCGGACTTAGGGTGTCTGGCAGCCTGAAGATAACTTGTGTGAATGCCGGATTCGACGTCAGCCTCACGTCCTCAGCGGGAAGGTCGTAAGTCTGACTATTGCTGCCCACCAAATTGATCACCACCGACGATGGGAGTTCACCTGCTCCAAGTTGAAAATTGGAGAGAAAGATCGCGACCCTGGTATTGCGGACAACTCCTTGATTGAGCACGGTGGTATTTTTCACCGAAAACGGATCACGAATGTGCAACATGGAATCCACCGCTGCCGCCTGGCCGGTGTCGTCAAGGATTAACTGAAGTATGAACGCGGCCGTAAAATCGCCGGTCCGGTCCACAGTGACGTTACTAAAACTCCGATTCAAAGGCGTAAACGTAAAGTTTGAACTAGACGGCGTGAGGCTGTAGTTGCCGCCGTGAAGGACAGTGAATGAATAATTGCCATTGCTGTCGGTCGCTTTCGATGCCGTTTGAGCACCGCCGAGTGCGACAGTTACGCCGCTTATGCCGGTGGTGCCGTTCGGTTGCGTAACTCGGCCGGAGATCGTGTGTGATGACGCTGTGGCAGGGACCAGGCCGATATCAACGTTCCCAAACAACTGGACCAGCTTAGTAGCTGGTTGGAATTCGTAGCCCAGCTTCGATGGAGTAACCAGATACTCGGCATTAGCAGGCAGACCCCGGCACTCGAACACTACATAAGGCGAGAGAATGGCAATGGTTGCAGGCTGTGAAACGACACCACCGTTGTTTGAAACACACATGACGGTAACTCCGGTCATATCAGTACTCGGCAGGTTCGTAATGCGTCCGGTAATAGCATAAGCCGGGGTCCTTAAGTAATAGGTGAGAGTTACATCACCTGTCAGCGGAGAGGTGCTGGGATTTCCGTTAGCTGGACTGTAGCTGTATCCAAATGGGGCTTTGATCGAAACGCTATAACTACCTCCTGTAGGTATGTCACCGAAAGTAAAAATAAAGTTACTCACAGTACAAATATCACCATCTAGTCTACTGCCCTCTGATCCGCTTCCCGGTGTACTGCTGACAGTCGTAGGCCGAACGTTAATCGTAGCGCTGCGACCCCAACGCAGCTTGATATCTCCGTTATCAAATTTTCCATCTACTGCAATATGGTAGATCACGCCTGCGACTGTATTGAACGCAACTCTGCTTTGCCTCATTGCCTCAAAACACATGATGCCATCATCGTCATTGCTGGCTACCTGAGTTCCCTGCACGTTGCTTCCAGTGTATACCGCTAACAATGTATTAAACGTGCTGCCATACGTCGTGAAAACATAGCGACCAGTTGTTGGTGCTTGCCATTGGTACCATACGGAGCCACTGCCAGCGGTCCCTGCGATATTCTGCTCGAAGGGTTCCTTCGTCGCGGCGACATTACTGCCAAATACCACGCCTGAAACACCCAGTAGGGGCAGAGCATTACTGAAATTGTCGTTCGCAGGCACCTCAGTTAGAGTGACGTTATCGATGAAGGCGCCTGTGCTTGCCACGCTGAAGTCGCTGACAACTCTCCACCTGAAGGTAAAGCTTCGCGAAGTGCCAGAACTTTTCAATGATACGGAGGTTGTCACGAAGCCAACGGTATCGCCGGTCCATGCGAAGCGTCCGCTGATCGGGCTGGTCGAGGCGAGGATGGCGTTGTAGCCGCCGGCGGTAAAGGAACCACCGGCCGTAACAATGTCCACGAATGGTCCATTGTCAATCGAAACCTCCAGCACCATACCGTCGAAGAATGTTTCAAGTTGGTTTTTCCTGCTGAAGCTCAGCACGGCGTCAGATGAAATCCCAAAGAATGTTTTCGACGTGAGCCAGTTATCCGAAACATGGCTTGGCCCAGCCGCGAAGACCGAGTTAGGAAATGAGACCCGGTCGGTGGTAACCGTTCTCCATGGCAGATCGCCAGCCTGGCCGGTCGCGAGTGTGGCAGTCCAACCGGTTGGTAGCATGGTGAAGCTGTCGAACTTCTCCTCACATGGAGGCGAGCAGGTCGTAAAGAAGGGTAACGCAGCGTTGACTTCTGTGGTGCCTATTGGAAGTAAAGAAAAGCCGGCGACAAACACAGTTGTAAATACCATCACCACAACTGCTGTGCGGAGGGAAACAACTCTGGGCAAAGGGGCCTGACAAAACATCTACAACTCCTGACAACCCGTGAGGTCAATTGTGCAATCAGCCGGAAAAACTAACCCTCTATGGCAATTTGAGGTCCATGCCTTGTTCTAATCAACCAGAGCGGGTGCGAATAACCTTGCACAAAAAGTCACGACACCGTTCTTCTCTGTGCGACCTCTGTGTTCTCTGTGACTCTGTGGTTGATGAATTCCGAACAAAAGCACACCACAGAGTCACAGAGAACACAGAGGTCGCACAGAGAAGAACGAGCGACCTGCAGGTGACGTGTCTACAAAAGGAGACTACGGTCTCCTTTTGGATACTATGACCGAGGCTAGAAGGAGAACTTCAGCGAGAATTGAATCCGTCGTCCTGGAGTTACTGTAGTTGTCGCTTTCCCGAAGGAAGGCGCCTCGAGAAAACGTACTGGAACTCCGAAGTTAGCGCGATTTAGAAAGTTGAAAATATCCGTGCGGAAGATCAAACGGCGTGTCGCGCCCATGCTGAAATTTTTAATCAGGGCCAGGTCGAGTTCGACCAGATTCCCGGCGCGGAAGGTGTTTCGAGTAATGCTGCCATCCTCACCAAATGGCGCCAGCAGACTCAAGGTGTTGGCTGTTGTCAAACGAAGGGGTTGACTGCGGTCGCCGGTGATGACGATTCCATTGAGAGTGTTCAGGCGGTCGGTCAGATTACCGTCGAGGTTCACGTCGATGGTGCTGTTGACTGTGAACGGCTGGCCAGTTTGAAACCGTCCGATGCTCGCGATCTGAAGTCCACGCAAAAGCCATCGAATACCTTTTCCGTAGTCAGCAAAAGTGTAGATGAGGTTGTATGTGAAGCGATGCCGCGAATCGAAGTTTGCGGGTCCGCGCTCACCGGAAAAGGTGAGACTGTTTTGTGGTAGCGCCGACGCTCCAGCCAGATCAAAAACGTCTGAGACGTCGTCAGTGGCGCGCGAGAGGTTGTATGACATCTGGTATTGCATGGAGTCGCGTAATCGTCCGTGCAGTTGAATCTGTAAAGAGTCGTAACGCGACGAGGCCGTAGTCTCGAAGATGTTGATAGCTCCGATATTTTCGAACGGGCGGTCGGGAATGATGGCTCTGCCAAAGAATTCCGGAACTGTGAATTCCTCCTGAAACACAGCAAAAGACAAGGGCACGAGAGTAAGACCGGGGCCGAGATTCGGCGTGGAGAAGCGCAGGAGATAGTTAGCCCGAGTCCCTACGTACGCAGTTGACAGCACCAGGTTTCGACTTAGTTGCTGCTCGTAAGTGAAAGCAAAGTGATGGGCCATCGGCATCTCGAGTTTTCGAGCGGGCAGCGTCGGGCCAATCGCGTTTACAAAGTTATCGTTTACATACGCAATCATGTTCCGCAGACCGAGCACCGGATTAAGTTGGTTGAGGGTGTGCGGCCTCAGCAGCGTAACGGATCGCCCATCTAGATCGATGGACGTACGAGCTGGATTGAAGACTATGAGTCCGAAGTTATCAACAGCGGAGGTTAGTTGCCCGCCGCCGAAGTTGAGTGTCAGAAAAGTCGGGAAGACATTGCGCGACTGACTGACAACAGCGCCAAGGATTTGATCGTAAAAGAGTCCGTATCCGGCGCGCAGAATGCTATGGCGATTGTTGCCGAAGTGATCTGAAGAGTAAGCGATACTGGCCCGCGGAGCGAAGTTGTTCAAATCGGGATCGTTGATGCGCGTGCGGCCGGCTATGAATTCACTCAATCCCGGAACCAGATTGAGTGAGGGATCGCTAAAGGTATTTTCAATACGTCCATTCAACTCCCTGGGAGGCGTGTTGTACTCGTACCGCAGGCCATAAGAAAGGGAAAGCGATCTACTGATACGCCAATCGTGCTGTGCGTAAACACTGAGTTGAAGAGTGCGCAGGCTGATCGCGTCGTCGGATCCGCTGCTGAGCGTCAGGAAGAGATTGTTTGGAGCGCCGATGGCTGCTAGATCAACTGGCGCAATAATCGGATTCGGATCACTGCTCGTGGGAAAGCGCGAAACACCGTTCTGAAAAATGAGTCGCGGCGCGCCGGTAAAGGTGATGAGAGGTCGAGCGTTGCGGGGAAGCTCGCTATTTAATTCAGTTCGTCTATTGTCTGTTCCGAGCGTCAGAGTGTGTCTGCCAAACCGCAGTGTCAGTTGATCGGCTATCTGATACGTATTGTTAACTCGCCGTTGTGGAAAGTTGAAGACGTCCACTCCGATGGGACTGAAACCGGAAATGGCAATCTGGCCCGCCGCGCCAAACTCGTCTTCAACAGTTATCGGCCGGCGCGTGAATGTAACCGGTCCATTGTTCGGAACACCTGGCGCACTCGGCAACGTGACGTTAAACAATTCGTGCGCGTTCAACAGGAATGGTGTGTCCGGAAAATCTCCGCTGGGTATCAGAAAATCGTGATTGCGTACTTCGTCGAACCGGAGGCGTGTACGTCCGTATGAGACTCTCACCTGGTTGAAGATCATGTTCGTTGAATACGGTTTACTAATTTTGCTGTTCCAGAACAACGACAGATTCTGCGTGCGAATGTGAGGCTCGAGTGTCGAGAAGATCGCGCCGCCAGTTACAGGAATATTTCTGACGTCGTCGGTGAAGTTGTAACGTCCGGTAACGGACTGTGGTCTTTGCCAGGCATCGAAGTTTCCGTCTAACTTGGCGGACATCACTGTGCCTCGACCGCTAGCGGGCAAGACTTGCGTAAACGTGTTCGCGCCATAGATGCCGCTGGGGTTGTTTGGGAAGGGAAACAGACTGAGAACTGCCGCTCCATTTATTGCGGTGGGGGTGGTCGAGGTAGGAGCGCCGGTAAACGGGTCTCTAAATATTCCTGTAGTACCTGTGCCGAAAGCCCCGCGTTGCTGCAACGTCGGCACAGCGAAACTCTCCTCCTGGCTCGCATTCAACGACTGGTATTCGCCGGAGAGAAAATAAAAAACCTCTTTGGGCTTTAGTGGTCCACCGAGGACAAAACCACCCTGCGCGAGCGTGAAGGAATCTTCACCTCCGCTCTCGTTGCGCAGCATGATTGGCTGGCCGTCGAGTAGAACCGGTTGGTTGTTGTCCGTACGTAAAGTGAACCGCGAGTTTGCCACCGTGCCGGTGTCGAAAAAATTGCGCGCATTCAACTGGCTCGAGTTGAAGACGCCGTAGATTGTGCCGTGAACCTGGTCTCCACCCGATTTGGAAACTGCGTTGACCTGTGCTCCGATGTTTCGTCCAAACTGTGCCGGCGCCAGCAGGGTGGTTACGTGATATTCCTGAATCGAGTCGATCGGTTGTGGAATGAGTGAGACAAAGCCCTGGCGACGGACACCGATGTCGTCGTCGTTGTTATCCGATCCGTCCACCGTAAAATTATTGGCGCGGGAACGCAGGCCGTTTACGGCAAACTGTCCTGCAGATCCAACGCCTGCGCCGACACCTGGACCAGCAACATTCCCCAGTGTTTGCGGCGGCGGCGCAACGCCGGGCAAGACCAAAGCCAGTTCATCGAAACTGCGGATCAAGGTGGTGGAAGCGAGCGGTAGGATGGGAACTTCTTTAGTAAAGGAGCCGCGCCGGCGCGCGTCGCTCCTATTCATTTCCACTCTGATATCTGATTCTGTTGTTGAAGGAGTCGAGGCAGCTCCGGCTGGATCGAGGGGTACCGGTACGGGTATCACTTGATCCGTATAACTGATTTTTAATTCTTGAATGACTTCTTTGGGTTGAAACCCGGCAACCGTAACGCGAATTCGATAAATTCCGGGAGCGAGTTGTCCTTCATAAAAGCGTCCGTCGGAATCCGTACGCAGCGAGATTGTAAGACCCGTCTGTTGATTAATGATCTGGACGTCCGCATCCTTGATGGGAGTGCCGGTCTTGCTATTACTGACGGTGCCTTCGAAAGCACCGGTTACGGTGTCTTGAGCAAAGACAGGATCTCCGCCGAGAAACAGACAGAGAAGTGGTGACAGGACCAGGAGCCGTCGATGGGGGAAAGAGATCATTAATCGGTAGTTCACCTGGGTTCAGTACAGGGAGCGGTAGCGACCTGGTCAGTGATCAGTTCACCTTTCTTTGTGTATCACATACTGATCCGAATCGTACCGGCGTTGCTGGTCTGCCCGTGAGCTTGGATTTCGATAGTGTAAGTCCCGGGAGTCAGCGTGGACGGTAAGCGGAAAATCAGCTGGCTAAACTCAAAACCCGGCAACGACGAGAAATCTTCGGCGGCCACATCATGAGTCTGACCCAACGCATCGACCATGTGCACAGTGATGTTTGCGGCTGTTTCGCCCTGTGCTAACTGAAGGCGCCTCACAAAGAGTATTACGCGCGTATTTTGATGAGGACCAAATAACAGATAGTTCGAGTTCATTACCGGGAACGGATCGCGCACCAGTAGCACTGCATCCAATGCCGCCGCCTGAGTCGTTGGAGACTCCGATGTCTCCAACAACAACTCCGGCACATTAAGCATAGCCTCGGCTGTGAAGCTGATCCCTGATTTGTTTTCGTTGAGAGCCGTGAAAAAGTACTTGTCGTCAAGACCGCCGTTCGCTTTGAAGGTGAACAATGGACTTGAGGGAGTGACAGTGTAATTGCCGTTTGTTGGCAGGCTTGCAAATTCGTAAGCGCCGAGCGAGTTGGTTAAGACAGACTTGCTCGCGGTCCCGGTTAGGTTCACCTTAATGTTCGGAAGCGGGATTCCTCCGTTAGTTATCCGACCCGTAATGGCATAGGCTGGCGTTGACGCAGCGAAATCTGCATTAGTCACATCCGACATTAGCGACTCATACCTGCGACTATCGACGTCGTAGCCGTAGGACTCTTTGCTGGGCGTGACTGTGTAGGTGCCTCCTTCGGGCACGTCAGGAAACTTGTAAAAGCCTTCCGAATTCGTCCTTCTCGTTCTTCCCCCATCGGCGCCCAATGTGATTAGTACATTTGCAATGCCGACACCTCGGATGTTTGTCACTCTCCCACTAATGCTTAGAGGCGCTCCCCATTGCAGACGTATGGTCCCTTGAGAACCGGCTACCGCGATCTTATAAACCTGCCCTGCGAGTGCGAAGAACGTAACGCGACTGGTTCCGACAAAATCTGGCGGGGGATTCTCATCAGCGTTTGAGACAACTTCGGAAAGGTTGTTGATAGCGATGCGGGAATAAACTGCAAGCACCGTATCCACGTCGCTACCATCCGTATTGAACGTAAAGAAGCCGTTGCTGGGAGCGGTCCAGCTATACCAGATTGAAGCTTCGGAGGATGTTCCCGCATGCTGAGGTTCTCCTGGTTCTTTTGTGGCATTGATGTTCGTCGCTACGTCCTTTCCGGAGCTGCCGCTAATCTCTCTTGCATTCACAAGAAGGTCGTTCGAAGGCAGGTTAGTAGGCCGCCAACTCACAGATCCAGAGCCTTGAGACGCACTATCTATCGCAATGTGATAAGTCGTATTTCTGATGGCATTGAATGTAGCTTGAACGGGGTTTCCATTTACGAGAGATAGACCAGCCATAGTCGACCCGGTGTAAGCTCCAACAAAAAGAGCTTGAAAGGAATTCGGAAACGTCCCGAAAGTAACTTGAAAAGAATCTGGTGCAGTCCAGTTAAACCACACCGAATGGCCACCGGGGTTGCCACCGTGGTTTGGTTCATTAGGCTCTTTAGTGGCGTTAGTATTATTGAAATCCGCAATGCCTTGGAACCCACTGATCACCTGCGCTCCCGCTAAATTGTCATTCGCAGGCTTGCCGTCTGAGGGAGACCAGCTTAACGACGCATCACCCGTGGCTTGAGAAAACCGCGTAATCTGAATTGCGTAAACAGTCTGTGCGACAGTAGGGAAGGTCACGACACTCTTCTTACATTCCTGAAAAGTAAACTTCGGTTGACAAAAGCCAGTGTTGGTGCCGATCCGCGGCCCAACCGTTTGTCCACTCACTGAGAAGATAGATAGGCCGGACGGAAGCTCAAATAAAGAGTCATTGGGACGGTGGAAGATTCCGCTGGTGAATGTTGCCGATCCCGTATTCGGTGCAATCCAACGAAACCATGCCTCACCATTGGGCGCCACTATCGAACTCGTGCTACCGGAAGCCCCCGAGATTTGGATAGCATTGGCAAAGCTATTGTTGAAGGCTGTGCCTGAAAACCACGACAGAACAATATCGCTCTTCGCTTCCCCCTTACTATCGACGGCAATCTGATATGTCGTTCCGGCGGTTGCGACGAATGCCACGGAGCTGGTGACGTTTTGAGAGTCCTCGTTGTCATTTTTTGCGACGAGATTCAGCGGGTTAGCTGTCTCCTGGAGAGTTGATCCCCGGTAAACCGCAAGTAGAGTGTCGTATCGACAGGTGAAAAAGTCAGAGCCGCAATTTATCCTGCTGCTCGACGTGTTGAAGACGGCGTCGCCGCTGCCTGGCGCAGTCCAGCGAAACCAAATAGAACCTCCACCTGGATTATTCGCATGATTCGGCTCACCTTGTTCTTTGGTGGCGCCGGCATTTGTTTGCGTGACGACACCAGATGCTCCAGTAATAATTTGCGCACTTGCGAAGTTGTCATTGGCAGGCGGAGGAACGAGAGACCAATTCAGAGTTACTTTGCCGCGGCTGGAATCAAATGAAAAAACCGAGATTTTGTAGGTGGTTCCGGCCACTGCCGTGAACTTTACCTTACTTGTCTTGCGCACATCACCGGAAACACCAAAGTCATCATTATTTTCAGCGACGAGCGTCAGATTGGCGAGGCTGGTACCCGTGGACACTCGCAGGTCGGTATTAAAGCCGCTCTCAAACGTGTCGATCGTCATGCCTCCATCAGCAGGGGCGGTCCAGCTATACCAGACGGAGTTGGATACAGCCTCGTTGACTTCACCGGTAGCGCCAACGTTGGTCCCGATTGTCTGTCCGGAAATGCCGCTCAGTATCTCGGCATTTGCAAAGTTGTCATTATGAGGAGCTGGAACGGAGGGAGATGTGCTGTTAAGAACTACGCTGACTGTGCCATCGTCATGATTCGCCGTCACAACATCAGGCTTGCCGTCTACGTTGAAATCGCCCACAGCAATTCCAAGCGGACCTAGTCCGACAATGAAGCTTAATGAATTCTTAAACGTTCCGTCGCCATTACTCAAAAGCACACTGAACGTTTTACTTTGCCCGTTAGTCACCACCAGATCCGTTTTCCCATCAAGATTCATATCGCCGGTGGATATCGCGTTGGGATGTAGACCAACCGCATAGTGACTCGCCGGCTGAAACAGTCCGCTGCCATTGTTGAGTAGCACACTGACTTTGTTCTCATCGGTGCTGGATACCGCCAGGTCCGGTTTCCCATCCTGATTGAAATCGCCTGCGGTCATGAAAGTTGGGTTCATGCCCACAGTATAGACGTTCATCGGTTGAAAGGAGCCGTTACCGTTACCCATTAACACATTTACTTTATTGAGATCCGGAATACCGGAGTTGCAAGTAGCTATGTCAGCTTTTCCGTCGCCATTGAAGTCTCCCGAGACGATGAATTCAGGGCTTGCGCTAAGAACGTTGGCGACTGTGAATGCATTGTCGAATGTTCTATCAGGATGGCCAAAGAGCATGCTTAAAGTATTGCCGGCACGGTTGGCTGCCGCGATATCGAGATTGCCGTCGTTGTTGAAGTCCGCAAGAGTGATTGACCGTGGGAAAGTGCCTACGTCTTTGTAAACAGGTGCTTGAAAGGTGTCGTCCGGATTACCAGGCAGGATTACGACTTTATTGGCGTTCGGTAGAGCAATCACCAAACTGGGAATACTAATTTGTCCGAGGTTGCCAACTAGAACCTGTTCAGGCTGTGAGCCTACCAGTAAAGGATAATGTGTTGGGTTGCCGAAAGTACCATCGTAAGCCCCGGAAAAAGTTTTGACTCCGTATAGCACGCTTACGCCACTGTCATTCGGATCGTTGTTGGTCACGGCCAGCGCAGGCTTTCCAAAGCGGTTGAAGGCCGCGACGGAATGGGGTGTTGAGTTGGCGGTGAAAGGTGTTGGAGTAGCAAAGGTAAGCAGAGGCACGGTTTGATTCAACCTGATGCTTATGGTTCCGTCACCATTGTTGGCAGTTGCAACATCAGGTAATCCATCGGAATTGAAAAGACCAGTAACCACGCCGAAAGGAGCCTGGCCCACGGCAAAATTTACAGGGCCGGCAAAGGTTCCATCGCCATTATTAAGCAGAAGATTCAGACCTCTCACTGCACTTGCAACAGCGAGATCGGGTTTACCGTCGCGATTGAAATCCGCTACCGCCACTGACCGAGGGCCGAAGCCGGCCGGATAGGAAGTCGACGCCGGAAATCCGCCTGCCCCATCGTTAAGCAGTACAGTAACGTCGCTTGAGCCGAAATTGGCGGTGACAATATCTTGCTTGCCGTCGAGATTCAAATCAGCTAGCGCAACGTCATATGGATCGGATCCAACATTATAGATTCCGCTGATCTGGAATGTTCCACTGATGCTGAAGAGCACATTAATTTTGCCGACTCCCGCATCGTTGTTGCACGTCACAATATCTGTAGTGAAGCCATTATCAAGTGGTCCAACTGCGATGGCCCGAGGACTTGAGCTTACCGGGATCGAGACGGCGCTTCCAAAAGTGCCGTCAGCAGCACCTGAGAGAAAGGTTAAATCATTACTTCCGAAGTTTGCTGTGACGATATCGGGATTGCCGTCAGTGTTCAGTTGGCCGATTGCAACATCGCGAGGTTCGTTACCAACATCATAGTTTGTCGGTTGTTGGAACGTGTCCCCCGTTTGGCCCAGAAGGACACTTACCTTATCAAGCCCTGTATCTGCTACTACCAAAAATTTTTGAGGCGAAAACTGGATGTTGCGAATGCCGGCGGCCAAAGCCTGAGGTTGTGCACCGGCTGGCAATGGAATGTTAGTCGCAGGCTTGAATCCCTCAATGGAGCTGGTTTGCGAAATTATACTGACGTTACCACTGACATTGTTTACAACTGCCAGAGATTGAAGCCCAAAATCATTGCGGTAGCTTGTTATTGCGTAGGGGCCTGAACCGGTAGCAATAGTCTGCGGTGGTCCAAGATTCACAGGCTGCCCGATTCCGGCATCGGCGCTTCCAGCGGGAGTTATCACGAGCATTGCGATTACCACACACAAAAACGTCGCGCTGAGAACGAGAATGATTTTGAGGAGGCGTGAATTCCTGATTTTAGCTGGAGGTAGTTCTCCGCTGGTGTGAGTGTATGACTTCATCGGAAGTAATCCTTTTGCAGATAGGGCAAGGTGAATACGGGGTGCGGTCAGTGAGTTCGAGGAAATACATATAAGACTTCCTGAGTTGAAGCCGGTAAGTATGATGCTCGATCGATGCTGGCTTGACGGTAGTAAACGCGATGGAAGTTAGAGGGCGTTAGCCAGTGCCGTCGAACGGTCCAATAAGAAACGCGCTGAGTATACGCTGATATTCAGATGTCTTCAACACTGCCAAAATCGTACTTGGACACAGTCAGTACCACCTCGCGGTAGCGGGTGGGTACGCCGTAGGCTCCGATCGAACAATGCTGCGCAGCACCCACCCGCTACCGCGAGGTGGTACTGACTGTGTCCAAGTTGGTCCGACTCACATCAAACTCTTATACTTTTCCCACTCGTGTTTCATTCGTGCCATGAACTGCTGAAAGCGAGGATGTTGTCGCAGACTATCGAGATTATGATCTGTAGCAAACAAAACGTAACAGGGAAATCCGTTGTCAGCTGCTGACTCCAGCCACTTAATTGCTTCTTCCTTCCGGTTCATGAGTGCGTAAGCACACGCGATGTGGTAAGCCGTGTGGTGGAAATGTCCGAATCCTTTGCCGCGCTCAATTGCTAACTTGATTTTTTCTTCAGCGACTCGTGGCTGTCCGTCGGCTGCCGCCAGGATTGCCTGCAAGCTGGTAAACAAACCGCGATTATCTTCGGGATAGTCTTTTAGAAACTTTTCCAGCGTCGCCGCCGCCTCTTCCTTTCGGCCCAGGTCAAACAGAGTCAGGACAATTTGATGGCCCACCAAGGACGGATTGGCATCCGCGGGAACGTTCCGCAAAGCAGCAAGCGCCTCTTCATGTTTGCCTTTGAACAGCAGCACTTCTCCGACACGAAAGCGTGCCAGCGTGTTACCCGGATTGGTTTTTAGCGCCTGGTCCAACTCCGCCAGCGCTTCGTCGACCAATCCCACGTGGCCGAGAACCACCGATAGTTGATTTCTCGCCTCGTCCAAACTCGGATTCAACGCAAGTGCACGTCGATATTCCTGAATAGCCTTGTCGTGAGGAAAGTGATTTGAAGGCGTCCACAACAAACGCCCACGGGCGAGATACGCTTCCGCCAGGTCAGGATCCAGCGCTAGCGCCTTCTCGACTGCAACAAAGGCTTTTCGCTGCAAATCCTTCTCATCCGGTGCGAACAGGAAGAGCTTCCACACATAAGCCTGGGCCAACTCGGCCCAGCCGCCCGCAAACTCCGGGTCGACGTCGACAGCACGACTCAATGCCTGAATTGCCAGGTCGTTATCTGACTTTGTTTGGCGGTTCAGATAATAACGGCCACGCAAAAATTCATCGTATGCCGCGGGCTTGATGCTACGCCGCTCAGCCAGACGCGACTCTTCCTGCGGAGTAAGCTTAATGCGGATTGCCTGAGTGACCGCTTGTGCCAGTTCATTTTCCAGAGTCAGCACATCGCGAAGATCTTTGTCGTATTCGGCACTCCAGATAGGGGCTTCCGTTTCAGCCTCAATCAGTCGTACGCCTACATGGATCTTGTCCCCAAACCTCTGCACCGATCCTTCAATGACCGCATCGACATTCAATTCCTGTGCGATCTGCTTCAACGGTTTTTGCGAGCCTTTGAATTGCACAACAGAGGTACGCGAGATAACTCGCAATGAACCAACCTTCGCGAGGCCGGATATGAGTGTTTCCGTCATCCCATCCGCGAAATAATCCTGCGCCGGATCGCCGGAAAAATTCTCGATTGGCAACACAGCCAGGGAATGTATTGGCCTCGCCGTCGCCGCCGTTGCCGGTTTCGGTTGTCGAGTAAACCAGATCGCAAGAGCCACCAGCCCCAGCAGCCCAACGCCAAGGGCTGCAATCGCTATCCTCGTGGTTAATCGAGTGCCTGTCAGCTTCGCCAGCCTGGTCCGCTTATGGACGCGTGTGGCCGTCCCGAGTTCTAACTCGCGTTTAGCATTTTTAAGATCGGCCACGACCTGCTCAGCGGTCTGATACCTGTCGTTTCGACCCTTCGCTAATGTCTTTGTGACAATTGGTTGTAAAGAGCCGGCTCGAGGGAGAGGGGCTGGATCTCTTTCGGCAATGCCGATAATAACGTCAGTTGGTGTTGGTCCGTTGAATGGTAGCCGGCCCGCAATCATCTCGTAGAGCACTACTCCCAAACTCCAGATATCGGTTCGTGCATCGACCAAAAGTCCGCGCGCCTGCTCAGGCGACATATAGGCGACCGTCCCCATCAACACGCCGGGCTGGGTCCTGACATCGATAGCACGTGTTTCGGCTTCACTGTTCGCCGGATCAGGAGTTGTTTCGGCTAATTTCGCGAGGCCGAAGTCGAGTACCTTTACGAACCCGTCTTCTCGTAGCATCACGTTTTCAGGTTTGATATCACGATGGACGATTCTTGCTCTGTGAGCGCTGCAGAGTGCCGATGCAATCTGAATCGCGATGTCGACGGCTTCGTCAACTCCGATATGGTCCTTCGCCATCCGCTGGCGCAGTGTCATGCCTTCGATGTATTCCATGACAATGCAATGGCGACCATCGTCCGTCTGAATTACCTCGTGAATGATGCACACATTTGGGTGTGAGAGTGCCGCAACTGCCCGCGCCTCTACTTCAAACCGTCGCAGGTGCGCTTTGTCTTTTGTGAGAACGACCGGCAGAAACTTGAGGGCAACATTACGTCGTAACCTGGTGTCTTCGGCAAGATAGACTTCGCCCATTCCACCGGCTCCAAGCGGCGAGAGGATCCGGTACTGGTTGAATTTGTCGCCTGCTCGAATTGGCGCGTGTTCGCCGGCGATCATCCGCGCTGCAACCTCGAGTGCCGGTGCTTCGATGAAACCTTCGGCTTGAGGCTCATAGGTAAGCAGAGATTCGACTTCACGTCGCAGTGCTTCGTCGCCCGCGCACGCCTGGACCAGAAAGGTAGAGCGTTCACTTGCCTCTCTTTCCAGGGTCAAGTGATAAATGCGTTCGACTTCTTCCCACCGTTCGTGTTTCACGAGCTGACAAATTCCCCATCGAGCTCTCGCAACAGCCACACCTTCGCGAGACGCCAATCACGGATCACGGTCTCTTTCGACACATTTAATAGCTCAGCTACTTCTTCAACTGAAAGCCCGGCAAAGAAACGCATCTCGACGACCTTAACTTTCCGAGGATCGATTTCAGCTAATGCCTTGAGCGCCTCATCGAGTGCAACGAAGTCGGTACTGCCATGGACCACGAATGACGCCGCTTCGCTCAGTGAAACTTGAAACGCGCCTCCACCGCGTTTCAGATACTGCCTGTCGCGAGCGAAATCGACGAGGATACGCCGCATGACTTGCGCCGCAACACCGAAGAAGTGCGCACGGTTTTGCCAGCGAACGTTCTTCCAGTCGATGAGGCGGATGTAGGCTTCGTTGATCAGGGCGGACGTCTGAAGCAAGTGGCCGGGACGTTCGCGGCTCATGTACCGGTGGGCAAGCCTGTGCAACTCTGCGTGAATCAGCGGTGCGAGCTGATTGAGTGCAGCCTCATCCCCGTCACTCCAGGCTACAAGTAATCTCGTAATTTCTTTCGCCGACTGTGGCGGCATACAAACCACCTGCTTAAAAGAGCCCACAAAATATCACAACCTAATCATGTCAATCCTGGAAAAATTCTGTTCATCCTGTCCAACTCACCCTCGGCTTGAAGGGCAGAAAATTTTTTTGACCTCTCGTTAAATGTTTTCTCCTCCAATCCCGCCTTAACGGTAAGAACCCGACAGAAAGAGGAGAAAAATGAGAGTCAACAAAGCAAGCAAAGGATTGGTTTTTACACTAACGGCGGTCATCGCGCTTTTCTTGATATCAGTGTGCCCGTTGTTGAGCGTCGCATGTGCCGGCGGCGCCAGTACACATGTGATTCGACCGGCCAAGGCGGCGGTTACCAGTAACGTGGTGCTCGATTGGAACGATCTGGCCGTACGACTCACGCTACAGGCGGTACCCGCTCTCGCTGCAATCCAGCAAACGCGCGTCATGGCAATTTTTCAACTGGCAGTACACGACGCGGTCAACGGAATCACGGGCGACTTTGAGACTTATCTATCACCACCGCCTCCTCCGAACGCATCGCCAGAAGCTGCCGCAATCGGAGCGGCTTATGAAACTCTTCGAAATCTTTTTCCCGGCAATGATGCCATGTTGGAGGGCCGGTTCCTCGCATCGCTTCAGGAGCACGGCGCCTCCGTGAACGATTCGGGGGTGGTGTATGGTCGCGCCGTAGGCAAAACAATTTTCGAGCTTCGGGCTATCGATCATTCAGCGGAAGCCCAGTTCAATTACGACGCTCCGAATCAAGGCGCACCGGGTGTTTGGGTTCGACTCGCAAATGCGCCCGCTTCACTACCGGGCTGGGGGAAGGTTACGCCATTTGTGTTACGGAGCGGATCACAATTCCGGCCCGACGCGCCGCCCGATCTGACGAGTGAACAATATGCAAAGGATTACAATGAGATCAAACAGATAGGTGTTTCAACTGGTTCCACCCGTTCGGCTGAACAAAGTAACATCGCACTCTTCTGGCGGGCGTCGCCGACCGCGATTTGGAATAGTGTACTAACGCAGGTTGTGCAGAGTCGCAACATGGATCTCTCTTCGCAGGCTCGGTTGTTCGCGTTGTTCTATGTAGCATCGTCTGACGCGAGCGTGGCGTGCTGGGACGCGAAATACGAATACAACTTCTGGAGACCACAGTCGGCAATTACAAACGGCGATGCTGATGGCAACGATCAGACGGTTGGTGACGCCGGCTGGAAACCGTTTATTCCGACTCCGCCACATCCCGAGTATCCATCGGGCCACTCGACGAACAGCAGTGCGATGGCAAAGATCCTGACACTCGAATTCGGTGACAACCCGGGAATTGCGATCAGCGTTACCCAGACTGGTATCACCCGAACCTGGACCACTTTTAGTCAGGCCGTTGATGAAGTAATCGACGCTCGAGTTTATTCAGGGATTCACTTTCGGAATTCGGACGAGGTCGGCGCACGAATGGGACGTCAGATCGCGCAGTTCGTTGCGAAGCACGCGCTGCGCCCAGCCACTAAAGGAAACTAGCCAGCAAAACAAATCCACAGATTACACAGAAAGAATCTGCGTAATCTGTGGATGGCTTTCCAGACACGCTCTGCGCTATTTTGCGGTTGCAGCGCTGGCAATGGCCTGCGGCGCTATCTCGTGTGCGGGATGAACAATGGGATGAAGGTCGATCTCCATACTGTATGCCTCTTCACTGTGCTGGCTCAGATCGAGTCCGCGTAGTTCATCTTCACCACTGACTCGAACACCAACTATCAAATCCACGAATTTCAGGATTACGAAAGTGGCCAACAGTGAAAGTCCAATAGTGATCGCAATGGCAATGAGTTGGTTGATGACTTGTGCCCTGTTGCCATCGATCAACCCCACGGGAAGTGCATTCCCCCCGGTATCCTTAAAGATCGCATTGACGGCCCTGGTAGCAAAAACTCCTGTAAGAAGTGCACCGACTGTTCCGCCCACACCGTGGACTCCAAATGCATCCAGTGAATCATCGTAGCCGAGGTACTTTTTCACTTCCGTTACCATGAAGAAACAGGCCAGACCGGCGACGAAACCGATGATCAATGCGGACATGGGTGTGACGAAACCTGCTGCAGGAGTAATTCCTACCAATCCTGCGACGGCTCCCGAGATTGCGCCGAGAACCGTTGGTTTGCCCTGTCGGAACCATTCTCCCAACATCCAGCCCAGGGTAGCTGAAGCCGCGGCGAAATGTGTTGCGACAAAAGCGCCCGAAGCGAGCGAGTTGGCCTGGAGTGCGCTGCCGGCGTTGAAACCGAACCACCCAACCCAAAGCATGCACGCGCCAATCACGCTTAGGACCAAATTATGGGGTGGAGCGATCGAGTGTTTGTCGAATCCCACACGCTTACCCAGGTAGAGCGCACAGACCAGCGCTGAAAAGCCGGAAGAGATATGGACCACCGTACCTCCGGCAAAATCGAGTGCTGGAACCCGACCACCCAGCGCCGCGTTTAAGAATCCTCCATTCCCCCAGACCATATGGGCGAGAGGGAAATAGACAATCGTGGCCCAGAGAATGGTGAAGAGAAGCATCGCTTTAAACTTGATGCGCTCAGCATAAGCACCGGTGATGAGGGCCGGAGTGATGATGGCGAACATCAATTGATAAATCATGAAAGTTTGCTGCGGTATGGTTGCAGCGTAATTGCTATTCGGAGCACTATCCACACCGGATAGAAATAGATAGTTAAGATTTCCGAAGAACGCGTTACCTTCAGAAAACGCTACGCTGTACCCGTAGACTGCCCACAGTACAGTGACCACGGCCATGAGAATAAAACTCTGCATCATGGTCGCCAGAACATTCTTCTTACGCACAAGTCCCCCATAGAAGAGAGCCAATCCCGGACCGGTCATCATCAATACCAGTGCCGAGCAGGTCAACATCCAGGCGTTATCACCCGCCATTTGTGCGTTAGTTAAAGCCGTCTCGACCTTAATCAAGCGGTCATCTGTCACTACCGTTGATGTGGTCGTTTGACCAAAGACGTTGACGGCAAGAATGACTGTGAATAGGGGCAGGGAAAAGGCTACCAGCTTCTTCTGTAGAGGTCTCATTCAGGAGTCTCCTTTAGGTTTCGAGCAAGCTGTGGCTGCAAAGAGAATGCCGCGGACTATGGTTTAAAGAGTGGCCGTTTTCTTAAGAATATGAATAAGCGGCTCGAGTGTGAGTGACAAAAGTGTATTGGCTGCTCAGCGAAATTACATTTTTGTAAGAACCGGGGGATTGGCAGGGTGGAGCTTGGCGCAGTCGATGGGGAAATTGGGGGTTTAGCCGCAGATCCTAACGAAGTGGACGGAGAGCGTGTCCTACAAGAATGTAAGATCCGGGGTTACACCTTTCAAAATTGTCTCTGCAGTTCTCGTAGCTCTCTCGACAAAGTAGAAAAATCCGGCATCACGGCGGTGCGAATGCGCAGTTCTATCTTTCGATTGAGCTGATTGAGAAAAATCCGTCGGGATAGTTACGGAAGATCCACATCTCAATGTGTGATTCCTGGGCAATCTTGTCGAGCGCCTCTCGCAGACTCACGCCTTCCAAATTTATAGAAAGTTTGGAGCTACTCAGTTTTTCAGGAGGCTTGTCGGGTGCTCGGCGCTTCAGATTCAAGTTTGTCATGCTTCCTTGAACTTCAGGCAAATTGAACAAACGATCAAAAGCTTCTGACGCGCTAATTTCCTTGCCGTTGAAACTACTGATTCTTGTCTCGAGTAGCGGATTGCTTCCTGCCAATGGCCAAACCTCGACAAACTTATCGGTCTGCCGCCACTGGTACTTTTTCGACGACTGAACGATCGCATTCATAACGTCCGTTATGGTTGGATTCCTTAAAGATACTGTTACGTGCTGGTAACGTTGGGTGTCGAGCTCTAATCCAACCGTCACGCCGTAAAAGTTGGACAGCGCCGCCACGATACTTGTCATATCACCGTTGACGTCGATGACCCTCAGGGGCGGTGATGCCGTCTGCTGGGCCATGACACCTGACATTGAGATACCACAGACTCCCAGGACAACTGCCGCGGCAATTAGTTTTAAGGAGATCATCATTTCGGGCTCCTACGTTAACTCGGAATCAGCCGATCTTGAAACAATAATAACGCTTGGGGCTTGGTGTAGTTCCTCTTTGTCGACTCTGATTACATTCTGTGAACTAGGAGCTCAACTTTAATATCTCTTCAACGAGTGCTTCAGGTGTACACGGCTTTTCGAGATATCCCTGTGCGCCAGATGCGAGCGCCGAGGCGACGTCAGACGGGAACACCGCGCCGGAATAAAAAAGTATCGGAGTGTGCGGATCGAGAGAACGCAAACCGCGACATAACGCGTTTTCGGTGTCACCCTCAATCCAGTTGTCGATTAGATAAAGGTTGAACCCGCCCGCCGCAGCGTGCTTGAACGCTGAAGTTGCGTTTTCCACGGAGACAACCTGCCAACCTTTATCGTGCAATATGCACTCGACAAGTTTTCGTGTGTCCTCGTCATCTTCGACGTGTAATATCCGCATCATCGTTGCTCCTCAAGTAAACGGGGTTGACACACAACTACCGGCGGGAGCGGAGCACTCTTCAGATGTGAAACTCCGCTCCCACCGCAGCGACGCACACGAACGCCTACTGAAGCGTGCGGCACTTGGTAGGCACTCGCACACGTCACCACTCAAAAGAGAGCTCACGCCAGGTTGTTTGGGGAAAGTTTGCCGTGTCGGCCGGCAGCAATTCAGAAAAGAACCGCGGCGTTAGAGATTCCTAGAGCGAGATTGGTTGTACTGGAAAGTAGTAGCTGCCAACATTTTTTCGAACGGGCCTGCTTTGCCAAAACTCCTGAATCCCGACCACGGCAGTGGGCGGATTGTTCAAGTCCTTTCTAAAACCCATATCCTAAAACCACCTTCTAATCCCGACCACGGCAGTGGGCGGATACTTCAGGTCCTGACTATTTATCTTGCTCGATGAATAGGTCGGACCTGAACAATCCGCCCACTGCCGTGGTCGGGATTCAGGAGTTGTGTCTATCACGGGCCTGCTTCAGTGAATCGCGTACAACGACCCATCCGTGCTCCCGAAGTAGACCACTCCTTTATCAACCGCCGGTGACGACCAGACTGCACCCACGGAGAACACTCGGTAGAACGCGAGCACCATGTCCTGATAATCACCAAAATACCGTGCATAAATCGCGTCGTTGTTCAAACCTCCGTCCGGCTTCAACATCTTCAAAGGATCCTGCTTCGAGCCCTCAGTCTGAAAATTCCACATGAGTTTTCCCGACTTCGCATCAACCGCGAGCAGCCGTCCATTCGAAACGCCGAAGTAAACAACATCGCCGGCGAGGGCAGGCGAAGAGAAGACGGCGCCCTTGGCGTCGAGCGTGAATTTCAACCTTCCCGTTTTCGCGTCAAGCGCAAAGAACCTGTAGCCATCCGATGTTCCTGCATAGACCACGCCGCCACGGATCGCAGGCGTGCTATTCACCCAACCTTTATTCGTTGGATAGTCCCAACGTTTACGGCCTGTCGCTGCATCGACTGCATAAAGATGTCCATCTCGGCAGCCGACATAAATAGTTCCATCGGCGACCGCAGGAGAAGATTGAAAGCCCTGTTGATTTCGGATGTAGGTGTCTTCACCGGTTTTGAAACGCCATTTCTCCTGGCCCGTCTCCGCGTCAAGCGCGTAGAGATAACTGTCCCAGCTACCGATGTAGACTGTGTTGTTAGCAATAGCTGGCGAGGCATGGACGATGTCGCCAGTTGCAAACTTCCATTGCAGAATTCCAGTCAGCGCATCGACGCAGTAAACATTGCCGTCGCCGCTGCCGATATAAATTCGTCCGTTATAGATCGCTGGTGAAGATGTGTAGATGTCCCATGAATCAGGAATGGTTTGGAAGCCCGATGGATAGCCGTGCAATCGTTTGCCTTCGAATCGTCGTTCATACTCCGCAACAAAGGTCCATTTCACCGTGCCGGCTTGAGCATCGATGGCATAAAGAATTCCATCGAAGCCGCCGAAGTAGACCAGGCCATTCGCGATCGTTGGTGATGAAGTAACTTGTCGCGAAGCGAATGTTTTGAACTTCCACTTTTGCTTTCCAGTCTCCTGATCTACTGCGTACAAGTTGCCGTCAATGCTGCCGATGTAGACCACACCGTCGGCGATTGCTGGAGAGCCAATGATTGGTCCATCAGTTTTGAAGGCCCACTTCGTTCCATTTAGTTGCGTTGGACCAGTTGTTGGATAAACTCCAGTGCGAGCTGCATCACCGTGGAAGGTGGCCTGGGCCATTGCGGTGGGAACGATTAGTAGCAATAGAACAAATGTTCGGTTCATTGTGACCGTCCTCGTAGTCTCTTCGACAAATTTTTGGAGAATTCAGAATTGCGGACCAGCTTGTTGGTGATCTGCTTTAGTCGAGAGTAGTACGGCAGTGTTTTTGAGATGGTTTCATCAAACTGTCGCTTCAAGGATTTGCCTCCAAAGTCGGAGCTGCATCCAAGAATGATTCGAGGTGCGATCTATCAGCGTTGCGGCGTTATGTATATACTGCCGAGCGCCGTGAACTTCACACGATCTTCTCGAAAGGAAATCTATGATTGGTAAAATCGTAATGATCATCGGGATCCTCGGCGTGCTGCTCGGGGGCGCTGTGCTTCTCATCTCGTTGTTGTTGCCTGTGTTGACTGACGGCCGCACGAGTTGGGATGAGGCGTTGCTCGGCATCATTCCCGGAGCTATCGTGCTGACAATCTCATTCATCATCTTTGTCGCGGGACTGATCGTTGTCTTAGTGCAGAGGAAGAAGAAGCAGCAGCAGTTACAGATGCCGGCCCAGTAGTCCGTTTAGATACGCGATAGCGTTCGCTAATTTTAGCCCAGTCGGAATACGCCGAAGGCGTTCGCTAATTTCAGCCCGGGGTTGGAGCGCCAGCGACAACCCCGGGGACATAATTCAATCGCGACAAAAACCCTGAAAGGTTTGACGTTCGGCGAACCCTTTCAGGGTTTCGTGTGTATTTAGATTTGTTTCCCAGGGTTCTCGCTACGCTCGAACCCTGGGCTGGCATTAGCGAACGCCTTCGGCGTATTTCAAACTGGTGACAAACGAAAATCTTCGCGCTACATTGTCGCCTCGACGACGCAGAAAACATTTCTCGGAAACCTTTTCCACATGGTGGTTTTCCTGAGCAGTTCCCGCGTTACTAGATAGAACAACCAGATCTTCAAAAGCGCAAAAGAGAATAGCTACGCTGGGCCATAACTGCGCTGAGTAGTTTTCTCTTTTCGAACGGAACTGATCGGAAATATGGAAGCTTTTAATTTTATTTAGAATTTCTATTGACAGAACGCCACACTCAGAATAAATTCTGCGTCGCAATCGTAGTCGCAATCACAAATTATCCTGGCTTGCTGTCTCCCTGGAAGCGAGCTGTCGCAGCCTTCTGAGTTTCTTTTCTTCCTGGTACGCCAATAGACTAATCAACCCCTACCACAGCGGAGGTCCACATGTCTTTGCCCCTAAGCGGTATACGCACAACCATTTTCCGATTAGTGAAAACTCATCGACTTTTATTTATTACCGTTGGATTCGTCCTCTGTCTCGGCGCAGTCGGTCTCTCGAAATCACCGGCCCTGAGAGAGATGCTTCGATTTTCGCGAGCGCCTGAATCCGCAGTCAAACAACAATTTCCTGCAGCGGCCACCGCACACCGCAGGAGTGATGCGCTCAAGAGTTTGGGCCTAAATCTTGGCTTGAGAGAAGCGCCCACTATGGCCAACCTACTGGCGCCAACCGTTTCGGCGTCTAAAACTGACGCCTTGTTCACAGACGTCGACGGCGATCTTCAGGCCGATCCCGGTGACACTCTCAAATACACAGTCAATATCAGCGCGGCTGGTGAAGACGCTACTGGCGTGACTTTCACCGACACAGTGGATCCAAATACTGCCTTTGTGCCGGGAACTCTCAGGGCCACACCAGTTGCTGTAAACGATACTTATGCTGCGACTGGGAACGTGCGGATTTCAGTGGCTGCACCTGGCGTACTCGGAAACGATTTTGGCGGTCTACCGAGCGCCACCATTACCGGGGCTCCAAGTACAAGCGCCAACGGCGGCAATGTCGCCGTCAATGCAGACGGCAGTTTTACTTACAACCCGCCCGCTGGTTTCGAGGGCACCGATACTTTCACCTATACATTGACAAATTCCGAGGGCAGCAACTCAGCTACCGTCACAGTCAATGTTAGCGGAATGATCTGGTTCATCAACAACAATGCAACTGCATGCACGACGCTGGCGGCAGGTTGTGGCCGCCTCACGGATCCATTTAGCAGCTTGCTTGCTTTCGCTGCTCTCAACAACGGCAGCGGCAATAATCCGGCAGCGAATGACAACATTTTTGTTTATGAGAGTGCCAGCGACTACGCCGGTCCCGTAACCTTGCTCAACGGTCAAAAATTTATTGGACAGGACGCCACGGCGAGTCTTTCATCAATTACTGGTCTAACACCGCCGGCAGGCAGCGATCCTTTACCTGCGACAAACAGCGCCAACGGCGTGATTGTTAACATCACAACTGGAAATGCGATCACTGTCGCATCAGGCAACACGTTGCGTGGATTTACCGGAGGAAACTCCACAACAGATATCATCGGCAGCGGCTTCGGCACGCTAACCATTTCCGACGTTACGCTGAACGGTACGGGTCGAGCGCTCGACCTCACGAACGGCACCCTCGCGGCGAGTTTCGGCAGCATTTCGTCGAATACCAGCGCGACTACCGGCGTCAGTCTGAGCAGCGTCGCAGGAAATCTCACAACGCCGACGACCACAGTCACCGATCCGACGGGGATCGGCATCAGTGTTGGTTCATCAAGTGCCTCGCTCAATTTTGGCAACACGACGGCCAGCGGTTCAGGCAACACGGGTGTTAGTCTACTGAACAACAGCGGCGCCATTACCTTTGGCGCTCTTAATATCTCTCCCGATGCAAGTCAGCGCGGCTTGCTGGCAACCGACAACAGCAACACGATCACCGCCACCAGCGGCACAATCAGCAACACTGGTGCAATCGCGGTCGAAATCACGCGCGCAAGCGGCACTACTCCGCTCGTGGTCTCGCTGACCAGTGTTTCATCCGATGGCGGAGTGAACGGCATAAAACTCAATAGCGTCAACGGCTCGTTTACTGTCACCGGCACGGGAACGACTGCTGGTAGCGGCGGTACGATCCAGAATAAGACGAGCAACGGTGTCGACGCTCGCAACGCGTCAAACATCACGCTCACGAACATGAACCTGCCGAACAACGCTCAAGCGCAAACGGTCTCAGGCATTTCGAATCAGTGCGGTGGCGATCTGCGTGCCGGGAACAATCTGAGTTGCGTCGCCGGCATCTATCTGCAAGCTGCTGTCGGTGTCACCCTTACGAACGTAAGCGTGACGGGCAGCAAGCAGATGGGCATCAATGGTAATAACGTGACCACGTTTACGATGTCGAATTCTACGATCACCGGCAACGGCGATGAGGCATTCGAAGATGGTATGACGTTCCAGAACCTCAAGGGCACGTCGTCGATCAGCAGCTCGATGATCAAAGACAACGCCGCACGTCAACTTGTGGTAACGAACATCGAGAACAGTTCCACCCTGACTTTGGGAATTACAGGCACACGGACAAACAACGTATATCCCACGGTGGACACGAGCACGACAGAAATCGGCAAGACAGTACAAACCAATACGTTCACCGATAACTCGGTATTGGTGGACACCGTCTCGACCGCTACCAATGTAAGTATCACCCTTAACATCACCGGCGTGGTCTTTAAGAACAACGCTCCTGGCAATTCAGTCTCCATCAACGCCATTGCCAGCACGGGTACGTTAGCTGGTGGTACGGACAATTCATCGTTTTACAACACCGCAGGCGGTGTCATCATTTCGGCTCAGAACGGAATGGGTGGAGACTATGACGTAACGAACTCCGAGTTTAATAACGTCGCCCTGCAAAGCATCCTTCAGGCATCGGCGACCCCATATAACGGAGCCCTCACCGGCCGCGTCACGGGCAACCACATCGGCGAAGATTCGACCGGCACGGCTGGGTCCGCCTGCGAGCCCGTTGGAGGTAATTGCGTTGGTATTGACGTAAACCTAAACGCAGGAACAGGCGCTGGTTCGATTACGACGCGAATTGAAAACAACGTCGTTCAGCAGTTTGGCGGAACCGGAATTCGTATCCGGGCAAATGGAACCGGCACCCCCGGGTTTAACGCGAACATCGCAAACAACACGATCAAGAATCCGATTGGTTTGGTTGCGCGCGGTCTTACAACAGCTGTCGGTAACACTAATACGAACAATGTGAATGGATGCTTCGGCATCACTGGCAACACAGTCACCGGCACATTTGAAGATCCGGGTGTGGGAACGGAATTCGGTATCTTCACAAGCGTGCGTGGTACTAATTCCCACCACAGATTACCGGGTTATCTCGGATCGACTACGGCTGTCGGTGGACCAGGAAATGCTGTCACCGACTTCATCATCGGCAACAACAGCGCCGGCAACAAAGTATTCTCGCAAAGAGTCAGTAGTACTGGAGACTATCCTGGCGGCGCGGCTTGCACCGACCCACCGGCAATGATGATATCGAGCTCTTCGAGCTCCAAATCGATCAGTACCGAGCTGGACGGCATGTCCTCAGCATCGATAGTCAAACAGAAGACGAATATTCTCTACGTCGCCGACGGCCAGAAGGCTGATAACCCGGACGCCACGAGTCTGCAGTCGGAATGGCTGAACTCGACGATCCTGCCGGCCGCGATAGAGAGATGGAAACAATTTGGAATCAGCGCGGAGGACCTGGCCCGCCTGCAGTCAGTAGCGCTCGAGGTTGCTGATTTGCCGGACGGTCAGCTCGCAACCGCGAATTCAACAACCCTCAAGATTGATTCAAATGCTTCCGGATACGGTTGGTATTTCGATCTGACGTCGGGGGACGATGCTGAGTTTGACGTTCCGGTACCAGGCAGGGAACGTCAAACCACGCAGTACAGCCTGGCACACAATCGCGGTGTAGACGTATTGACCGTGGTGATGCGCCAGCTTGGATTTGTCTATCTGCAAGGCAGGAGTACTCCCAAATCACTGGAGTCGCTGATGCAGACCACTCTGGCGCCAGGCGTTAGACGCTTGCCGAATTCTGACAGCATACTCATAAGTAAGAAGGCTTCGATTACCGATAAGAGCCTTGCTTCTCAGATCAGTAAGCCGTCCGCGTTGCAGCCGAAGATAGCGTCGGTTGCGACCAGGACCGCTCGATTCAAACCAGCAACTCAAAGTGCTTCTCAACAAAGCAGCAGGGCAATGCACCACGCGCCAAGAAGAGCAGCGGCTAGCTTCAACAGTATGCTCGCCGACGTGATGCTCAGTATTGGCACTCTGCCCGCGGGCGAGAGCGTAACCATCACCTTCAACGCCACCGTCGACAATCCGTTCACCGGCGCCATGGCCCAGGTTGCTAATCAGGGCACAGTATCCGGTACGAATTTCGCGGATGTGTTGACAGACGATCCGGACGTTGGCGGCGCTGCCGATCCGACAGTTACGCCGATCGATCTACCGAAGGTGTCGGTGACGGTGTCACCAGGTTCGGTTCTGGAAGATGGTCCCACAAATCTGGTCTATACGTTTACGCGTGATGGATCGACTACCAACGCGATGACTGTAAACTTCAGCGTCGGCGGGACTGCTTCATTCACTGAACCGGATTACACGCAGACGGGCGCTGCAACCTTCACCGCTACCAGCGGAACGGTTGTGATACCCAGCGGCAGTGCTACGGCAACGGTCACGATAGATCCTTCGGCGGATCTCGCGGTCGAGCCGGATGAAACAGTCGATCTGACTGTGACATCGGGTACCGGCTACAGCGTCGGCTCGCCGAGCCTTGCGAGTGGCACAATCACCAACGACGACACCAGCGTCAGTGTTGCTGTGTCGCCGTCGTCAGTCGCTGAAGACGGGGCCACAAACCTCGTCTATACGTTCACCCGCGTGGGCGTGACCAGCTCGGCGTTGGCAGTGAACTTCTCAGTCGGTGGGACAGCTACCTTTGGACCATCACCTGACGATTACACGCAGACAGGCGCGACCAGCTTCACTCCGCCAACAGGCGTAGTGACGTTCGCTCCCGGCAGCTCGACAGCTCAGGTAACAATCGATCCGGAAGCTGACAGCACGGTCGAACCCGATGAGACAGTTGATCTGACTGTAGTAGCGGGTACCGGCTATACCGTCGGCGCACCGGCATCAGCGAGTGGCATGATCACCAACGATGATACGGACGTCAGCGTTGCAGTATCGCCGGCGTCAGTGGCGGAAGATGGAGCGACCAACCTGGTCTATACCTTCACCCGCAACGGCGTCACGGGTAGTGCCCTGGTTGTAAACTTCACGATTGGTGGTACGGCGACC
>JBKPPU010000263.1:0-8290 GCA_046733695.1 Acidobacteriota bacterium | reverse complement strand
ATTAGCACACCCTCTACTTTCGAATAGGTTTTAGTCAATTACTGCCTCAGCCCGCTTATCAAAACAATGTCGCTAAGCCAACTGCCACGCGTGATGGCTAAGGATCGGCCATCAAATGAATAACCAAAATCGAAAAGCTCGTCTGTATCCAGGTTCAACGGCTCTTCAATTAAATCTCCGTTCACCGATTGCCGTATGATTGCACTTCGCCCGTTACGCTCACCAGCGTAAATAACCGTCTTGCCATCATTCGTCCACTGTATCCGCGACATCCAGCCAAAAAACTCAAGCTTCTTCATTGGCTGGCCACCTTCAAATGGCAGAATCAATAGCTCGCGTTTTGATTCGTTTCTACCAATGCATGCAATCGTTTTACCGTCTGGAGATACTGAAGGCATGCCCGCGACAAAATCGGTCAGCTGTGTCGCCTCGCCGCCGTCAATCGGAACTCTCCACAAATGCCAATCCTCTGTCGAGTTGAAGAAGACCCATTTGCCATCTGCCGAAATCGCAGGATAGTTTTGCGCCGAACCGTTAGTGAGTTGAGTTTGGTTACTGCCGTCGAGATTCATGCGCCAGATCTGAAATGTACCAGTGCGATTCGAAACGAAAACCACGTGCTGCCCGTTGGTGGAGATGGCCGGTGAACCGTTGATGCCGGCGTTAACTGTGAGTTGCTTCTGTTCCTTACCGTCCGGCTGCATTATCCAAATGTCTGTGGTTCCACTGGCAGTTGTTGAATAGACGATGCGCCCGTCCGGAGTCCAACAAAAATTATTGATCGCCTGTGTTAGCTTCTTGAGTTTTTGAGGGTCGCGACTGGAGCCGATCCAGATATAGGATTCAAGAACCGACTGCGAGGCAACAGCAACATCTGCGTTAGCTGCCACGCTGATGTCCGAATAGGAAGTCAATCCTTCCGTGATCTGAGTTACCTCCATGGCGGGATATGAGACTCGGAATAACTGGTTGTCGAGGCCGGCGCTTTTCCTTGCTGAAATGATGAGTCCGCTGCGATCGGGAAGCCAATCCATTTTTTTAATGAGAAAAAACTTGAACGAGGATAAGTCTTTCTTCTGACCGGTATTGACGTTAACGGCAATGAGGCTGACGTCCTGGCTGCCCGCGGCAGAATTGCCATGCGCGCAAATTATTGACTGTCCATCCGAAGACCAAATGGGCACATCCAGCTTGCCTGGGTGAGTTCTAACCAACACGGTGCGCTCGTTGCGACCGTCGAAGTTGGCTACTTGCAACGAAAACTCCCTCTGTCCGTCGCGATTGACGACCTCACGAATAAAAGCTATCTGGTTGCCATCCGGTGAAACAGCGAATTTGCCCTCCAGACCCTCAATCAGTTTTGTGGGAACACCTCCTATTAACGACACTCGATACAAGGCACCGGGATCACCCTTGACGAACAAGAGACTTTCTCCGCTCTTATCAAATCCCAGTCCCGCAATCCGGTCTGCCGTAAGTAGCTCTACGTTCGTATTCGATGCGAGTTGTCGGATCCAAATCTCAGCTGAGTTTTGCGAGAGACGTGTATAGGCAACGTACTTGCCGTCTGGTGAAATCGCGACGTGATGGCTTTGACCTGTGGCAGTTAATTCCACCAGCTTTAGTCGAGTACCAGGCGCATCTTTGGCGTTGATTTCGCTCGAACTCTTTCCGCCGCTTCTGGCAGAACTCCAGTAAACCAGTCCGGCTATCGCTACCCCAACAACGACGAGAGTAGTAATCACTCTCGCTTTGGTGAGCACTGTTGAAGCGGGGACAGGTTTGTCGCCAATGTTGATCTGAGTGGGCTGAGCGGGCGCAATCGGCGTCGCGAGCGGTGTCACCTCCGCAATAAAGCGATAGCCTCGACGAGGAATCGTTTCTATGTAGACCGGCTCTCGAGCGTTGTCACCCAGAGACTTCCTCAACTGCTGGATGTTGAAAGTCAGATTTGACTCTTCGACAAACGTGTCCGGCCAGAGTCGCTTCATCAATTCTTCCTTGAGCACGATCCGGCCGTGGTTCTCGACGAGGGCCAACAAAGTTTCAAACACCTTTGGCGCCATCGGAATGGCCTTCTCTCCGCGAAGGAGAACCTTTTGCTCGATATCAATTGTGAAGTCGCTGAATCGATGAATATGGCCGGAAAGGGAGGACATAGGGCCCTAATAACTTCCTAAGAACTTTCTCTTCAGCTTCTTAAGACTTTGCAGACCGGGATCCGTAAGCTCGCTCGGACAGGAACGGGACGAATTTATGGCCATGATGGTACCAGCAATCTCTGATAGCCAGCAACGCTCTTTATCCGCAGATTACACAGATTAAGCCCGCCTTATACCTCGAAAGGATCTACCTTTATGAAACATTTAAGACTCAAAATAACCGTTATCTTTTTCTCTATCGTAACCTTCGCTATCGTCTTATGGCAGCATGATTCGGCCTTAGCGCAGCTGAATGACCGCACGCAGAATCCAAACGCTGCAAATTTCGGGATTGCCAAATCTCTCACAGAGCAGATTGGTGCAGGTACGGGAAATTGGAGCACACCTGATTCTTCGTCTTTTATTATCGCTCGCGATCCATTTCGTGCGATTCGGCGCGGTCGCCAACTCTTCCAAAGAAAGTTTCTGCGTAGTCAGGGACATGGTCCTGTTTCAAACGACGGGCTGGGTGATATCAACACCAATATCGGCCTCGGGGCAGGTCTCAGCGATAGTTGCGCCGCCTGTCATGGCAGGCCGCGTGGAGCAGCAGGTTCGGGAGGCGATGTGGTAACGCGACCCGATAGCCGCGATGCGCCACACTTATTCGGTCTGGGTTTGAAGGAAATGCTCGCAGACGAGATTACTCGCGACCTCCGGGCGATACGTTCTCAGGCTGGTAAGGAATGGCATGCAACTCGTCGCACGATTACGAAGTCGTTGGACAGCAAGGGTATTAATTTCGGCACAATCACTTTTCTTAGCGATGGTCAGATCGATACCTCGCAGGTACGTGGCATTGATCCCGACCTGCGCGTGCGTCCGTTTTTTGCTCATGGTGGAAAGATCTCGATACGCGAGTTTGTAGTCGGGGCGTTCAATGATGAGATGGGCTTGCAGTCCGTCGATCCGGAACTGATGCAAGCACACAACGGCTCACGCATCGTCACGCGTTCAGGGATGGTGCTTGATGGTACAACCGACCGGCTGGAAGCGCCACCAACCGATCTAGTCAATGATGATCCGGATCACGACGGCGTAACGAATGAAATTCCGGCCAGCCTGGTCGACTTCATGGAATTTTATCTGCTCAACTACTTCAAGCCTGGACTCTATCAACAAACTCGAGAGACCGAGCTAGGTCGCCGACTTTTTAACCAGGTTGGTTGTGCTGATTGCCATATTGCCGATCTGAAAATCGACCGCGATCGGCGCGTTGCCGACGTCGAAACTGTGTTTGATCAGGAACGCGGTATCTTCAACAATCTTTTTGCCACCGCGACTCCTCTGTTCAACACGGTCGATGATCATCCTGGTTTCCCGGCCTTGAAAGGACCTCGATTGGAACCGTTTTTAGCCAAGAACATCTTCACTGATTTCAAGCGACACGATTTGGGATCAAGCTTCTATGAAAGAGACTTCGACGGGACAACCCGCAAAGAGTTTTTGACAACACCACTCTGGGGAGTTGGTTCAACTGGACCATACGGCCACGATGGGCGCAGCATTAATTTGATGGAGGTGATTATGCGTCACGGTGGTGAGGCTGAGGCTGCTCAAAGAGCATTCGCGAAGCTGCCGTCCGAGCAACAATCGCGCGTGATCATGTTCTTAAACTCGCTGGTTATTTTTCCTCCGGACGACACTGCTTCAAACCTTGATCCTGGTAATCGGAACGCCTTTAATTTCCCGCAGTTCGGGCATGGCAGCATCAAGCTGAGCGCGCTATTCAACAACCCGACCGATCCGGAGTAGTGCTAGATGCGAATCAAGTTGTAGCGGTTCGATAATCATCACCATCGAAACCGGCCCTTAACGACGTTGACCGGGGTTAGCTCGCTGGCAGCAGCTCCGGTCCAACGATTTGCTATATGGCGCCAACGCGATCAAACAACCTCGCTCAAACCTCTTGCTGTTCCTACCTTGCAAAGTTGTCCACGTCATTGAGCACATGCTGAGTCATGCACTGTATGGCAGAATCATCCAGCGTATTTCGAGATCGGTTGACGCAATTCTTTACAAAGAATTCAAAAAGCGGCTTTACATCACGGGCACAGCTGAAAAATGTCTGGATACTTCTCTTTTTTACGACTCTGCCTTCACGAGCGAGCAGCGTGTAATCCATTTTGTATGATGTCACCCATTTGGAATCCGTAACGTCGCAATTCTTAGTGTCATCCCGGTCGTCGATTTCTTCGAATCTTAGAAGCAACATGTAAGTTCCCGTTTTTGCGCGCAGCATAGCTTGTGCGTCTTCGACCTTTACTTTTTGCGGCTCGAACTTAACGCTCAGTCGATCCTGCCTCGCCAGGCTCCTCGCAATTTGCTCCGCATAGAACTCGTTGGAAGGAGGAAGCATCACTAAGCGTCGCGGTCGCGATAGTGCAACCAAAAGCGGAGTTTTTGACCGACCAGGGTTCCTGGTTGCAGCAACACCGGTACTCGCTTCGTCTACTGGCGAAGGTGTCGTAGGCGCGTCAACTTTGGGGTTGTTTGTTTTTGCGGGCCCGCGCCCGGATTGGGCCAGGCTAATACAACTGAGTAACAGCAGCGATACCAGAAGTAAAAATGGGTAATTCTTACGCATATTTGCATCTAGCCGGCACGTCCATCCTATTTCTTTCGCCCGCAAACCACGTCCTCCTCATCTTCCTGGAAAGGCTGTACCGGGCCGCCTTTAAGAAATATGCACATCTCGGCACCTCCGCCTCTGGCTGCAACCACACCGACATAATAGACGTACCCATCAAGCAAAGCAGGAGGCGAACCAGCTCGCGGTATCTCTTGCTTCCAACCTTCCGGTACTGAACCGTACGTTATTTTGGGAACTTCATTCATCGGAATAAACCTACCTACAGGACTAATCTTCCACAGAATGATCTCTTTGGGATCGGAACCCCTTTTTATCTCAGGACCGGGTTCACGCCGGTTTTGGTAAGGGCCCTGAAACCAAATCCAGTCCACTTCTCCTCCGCCTGCTATCTCGAAAGTCGGCGGAGTGGAGTTAGATACTAATTTAATTGTGCCACTCCTGGAGCACGAATTCACCGTGACACTAACGGCGACAAAAAGAAAAATAGTCAACGTGTATCGTTTCATGTTACTCATGCGCGCGCTAGTTCGACTTAGTTTCGCAAAACTCGACAAACGGAAATACATTACCGCTGAGATGATGAAGCAAGTAAAGGGCCCATACTACTGATTGCCGGTCAATGGCCATATAATTTTAAAAAGGAGCGAGCAATGCCTGAATTGAAAAAATCCTTGCTGACGTTCGATAGGTCGGCAGCGGTTCGGCGGATTGCAAGAAGCCTGATCCTTCTCGTGGTCGGCGTAATCCTTGGCACGTTGATCGTCGTGGGGCAACAGGAAAAGCCGGTGACTAAGAAGCAAATTCCAGTCTCCGATCGGATTGAGAATGTCATCAAGGCGAAGGAGCCGAGATTCAAGCTCGCAGGCAAGCACTTTAGCAACAATCAAGAGCAGAAGTACGTGTTGCTAGGATGGCAATCAGGCGAAGACGTGGTATCAAGCACCAGTTACGAGCTAGCGTCTGCCCAGGAGGCGAAGGAAATGCTGCATAAGAGTCTGAATGGGCCAATGAGCGTGCCCCTTCAGACCACTAAGCTGACGGAAATCGGCGACGAAGCTTACATGTCGACAAGCAATTACAGTAAAGAAGGTCACACGAATCTTCTCTTTTGTAAGGAGAACTATTTCATCGTTATGAGCGCCACATCACCGGACCTGGCCCAGCGTTTCGCGAAGCACATGGCGATGGGAATCGATAACTAAACCGGCATGATGGAACGCGACGCACCAGCGATGAGTAAGCTGATCCAAAGTTATGTGCATGGCGCCAGTGCCTTGCCCCTGATCGGTGACACCATTGGAGTGCACTTTGATCGGGCTGTCGAGCGGTGGCCCGAGTCGGAAGCACTGGTGGTGCGCCATCAGGGAGTGCGCTGGACGTATCGTGAGTTGCAACAGCAGGTCGAGGGCTTTGCCGCTGGACTGTTAGCTCTGGGACTGGAGCCTGGGGATCGGGTGGGAATTTGGTCGCCCAACAATGCGGAGTGGGTTGTAACGCAACTGGCGACGGCCAAGGCTGGGGTCATTCTCGTCAACATCAACCCGGCGTATCGGGTAGCGGAGCTGGAATATGCTCTCAACAAGGTGGGCTGCAAGGCGTTGATCACCGCGTCAGCATTCAAGTCAACTAACTACATTGCTATGCTGCTCAAACTCGCCCCTGAACTCGAGTCGTGTCGCCCAGGGGAACTGCACGCGGCCAAGCTCCCTGCGCTCCGTACTACGATTAGTTTGGGTGACACCTCTTTATCCGGCATCGTTCGCTTTGCTGATGTGCCGGCCATAGCAGAGCCGGTCCACTGGCAACGTGTGGCAGAGCTAGCCTCGGTGTTGCAGTTTGATGACCCTATCAACATTCAGTTCACCAGTGGTACCACAGGGTTCCCCAAGGGCGCGACCCTGACGCACCATAACATTCTGAACAATGGGTACTTCGTCGGTGAGGCCATGCGACTCACGTCCCATGATCGATTATGCATTCCGGTGCCGCTGTACCACTGCTTTGGCATGGTACTGGGAAACCTGGCTTGCATCACGCATGGGTCAGCCATGATCTATCCCTCTGAGATGTTCGACCCGTTGGCTGTGATGGAAACAGTCGCAACGGAACACTGCACGGCACTGCACGGAGTGCCCACCATGTTCATTGCCATACTGGACCATCCGGCGTTTTCGCGCTTTGACCTCAGCAGCCTTCGCACGGGAATCATGGCCGGAGCCCCTTGCCCGGTTGAGGTCATGAAACGGGTCAACCAAGCCATGCATATGGAGCAAATCACGATCGCCTATGGTATGACCGAGACCAGTCCCGTGAGCTTCCAGAGCTCAGTTGCTGACTCGCTGGAGCGACGTGTGTCCACGGTGGGCCGTGTGCATCCGCATATCGAGGCCAAGATTGTCGACGCTGCAGGCCGGGTAGTGCCACCGGGAACCCCAGGGGAACTCCTGACGCGGGGCTACTCCGTTATGCGCGGATATTGGAACGATCCTGAGCACACCGTTGACGCGATCGACGCGGCAGGCTGGATGCACACTGGCGATCTTGCGACCCTCGACGAAGAGGGTTATGGGAACATAGTAGGGCGCATCAAGGACATGGTGATTCGCGGTGGGGAGAACGTCTACCCGCGCGAGATTGAAGAATTTCTCTACCAGCACCCAAAGGTCCAGGACGTGCAGGTTATCGGGGTACCGGATGCGCGCTATGGGGAAGAAATCTGCGCCTGGATCAGGCTCCGTGAGGGCGTTACGGCAAACCCGGAAGAGATCCTAACCTTCTGCCGCGGCCAGATTGCACATTATAAGATTCCCCGATACATCAAGTTTGTAGACATGTTTCCTATGACGGTAACTGGTAAGGTCCAGAAATTTGTCATGCGCGACCAAATGATCGTCGAGCTCGGCTTAGGTGAGGAAAAGACCGCGTGAGCTGGCCGCCGGCAATTGAAGCCCATGGATAAGAACGAGAACTTTTTAAAGAGATGAACTATCTCAATATCAAAGAGTATCAGGGCTTTTGCGATAAACACAAAATTCCCTACCATATCCACATTCGAGTCGACGGCCGGCTAAAAAAGACTGGGGAAAAGGATCGTAAGAATATTGTCCTGGCGCGAATACGAAAGTTTGTGGCCTCAGGAAAAATTGAAGGTCCGACTGTCTTTGCTGAGAACGTTGTGAGTTTTACTGAACTCAAAAATATTGCGCCAACCACAAAACTTCATTATGGCCAGTACGACAAGAAAAATACTCAGTTTCTGAAAGTCATGAAAAGCCTAACAGGTGGGAAGTTTAAGGACGGCGCCATCGCTCGTATATTAATTCGTGATTTTTGGACCAACGGAAAAGCTCCGACTCTTCGGGAATATGCCAAAGCCTGGTTGGTTTCCGAGGTTGGATATCTGGAGAATCACCCGGAAGCGGCCTATCTGACCGATCGGCGTGCCAACGGGCCCGACGCGGATTGGAAAGCACTCCGAATTAAAAAAGCAAAATCA
>JBKPPU010000262.1:0-3642 GCA_046733695.1 Acidobacteriota bacterium | reverse complement strand
ATTGGGGCGGCGCGCGCCCCCGCCCACTTTTACCTCCCCCCCTCGCGCCCCCCCCCCCGCCCCCCCCCCCCCCCCGCACTCCAAAATCAGAGTTCGGAGACGAATTTGTAACCAACGCCGCGAACGGTGAGCAGGTGACGCGGATGTGAGGGTTCGTCTTCGATGTATTTGCGAAGGCGTACGATGAAGTTGTCGATGGCTCTCGTATCCGTGTCTTCGCGCAGTCCCCAGACATCCTCGAGGATTGCGCTGCGTGAGACGATCTTTCCTTCGTGATTGATCAAATAACGCAGCAGGTCGGCTTCCATGAGCGTGAGGTGAACGATCTGTTCGCCTGAACGGAGCTCGAGTGCTGCGAAGTCGATCGTCTTGCCACCAAATTCAAAAACCTTCGCGCCGCCGTCGTGCGACACCTTGCTGCGGTCCTTGTGAAACCATTCGCGACGTCGCAGCAACGCATTGATGCGCGCGAGTAACACCGAAAGATCAAACGGTTTCGGAAGATAGTCATCAGCACCAGCCTCGAACCCGCGCAACACGTCTTCGGCCTGCCCGCGCGCCGTCAACATCAGGATCGGAACGAACTGTCCCTGCGATCGCAGGTTCGAAGCGAGTGAAAAGCCATCCATGCCGGGCAACATCACGTCGAGCACGACGACGTCGTAGTTCTTGCCATCGTTAGTCAGCCGCGAGAGCGCGTCCTCGGCCGTACCGACAGTCTCAACGTTGTAACCTTCCGCGTTCAGGTTGTAGCGCAAACCATCAGCGAGATGTTTTTCATCCTCGACGATCAGAACCGAATTCATGAGTTTCACACCCTTGGCAAAAGAACAGTAAAAGTGCTTCCGTGTCCGAGGCCACGACTCTCCGCAATCACTCGACCACCATGCTTGGTAATCACTGAATGAACAATAAAAAGTCCGAGTCCCGTGCCCTTCACTCGCGCCATGAAACGACCCGGCACGCGATAGAAGCGCTTGAAGATTCGTTTTAACTGAGCACTCGGAATCCCTATGCCTTTATCAGAAACACGGACGGCAACTCGTTTATCATCGAGTGCCGAGACCAACACTGAGACTTGCACCTCATCCTCTGAATACTTCACCGCATTATCCAGCAGATTGGAAAACGCAGATCTCAACTCATCGATGTCGCCGGAAACTCTCGCCGACTGTGCTTCGGGCGACTCGCGGTAGATCAAAGCAGTTTCGTTGAGCCCGTAGCGGATGCGCGTGAGTTCCAGACATTCCTGGACCATCTCGCTGATGTTGATTACAGACGTCGAAATCCGCCGGCGCTTGAGATCAGTGCGACTGGCGCGCAGCACTTGTTCGACGGTGAGCAACAGCCGGTCGCTGTCTGCAAGCATGATGTTGTAGAACTCGTCACGTTGCTCTTCGTCAACCTCGCGCGTCTTCAGTGTTTCGAGATAGAGACGAATGGAGGCGATGGGCGTCTTTAGCTCATGCGTGACGGCGTTAATGAAAGCATCGTGCTGCTCGTTACGGCGTATCTCGCGGATCAGGAAGGTCGTATTGAGCACGACGCCGAAGATCAGCACGATGAAAAAGATTATGCCGAGGATCAGCAGCGCCAGTTCGGTCAGATTAAGAATGATCCAACCGAAACTCAGAGCAATCGCGAGTATAACCAGACATGCACCCAGCGTAATGAAAAATACAATTGACTTTCGGCGACGAGCTCTGACGCGCATGGTCCTGATTGTAGCAGGAGCCGCAGGCAGACAGCAGGCGCAGGAGACAGTCGGCAGGCGCAGGATCAATCACCTGCGCCTGCTATCTGCTCGTGCCGGCTGCTACTACCTGCTTCTGCTCCTCTTGACCTCTTCCTCCTAACCGTTTTGGCAGCCGCACTCTCTGCGTGACGAAGAGGACCAGCCACAGCATTCCGGCAGTTCCGGAAAGCAGACCGGAAATCACCGTCAACGTTCGCACCGAGATTGTGTGGAGCGACCAGCCCGCAACCGCAGTCGAGAACGCCCAGATCAGCATTTCACCCGCACGATCGCTAGTTGAGACTCGGCCACGCAAGTGATCCGGCACCAGACGCATGAGCAAGGTTTCCTGAACAGCAAACTCGGCGCCCAGCACCGTGCGCGAGATACAAAGCATCACGCATGACAACACGAGCGTGGGCATCAGGCCGGATAACGCATAAAACAGGCCCTGGATGAACAGGGTCCAACCGATGAACGCAACCGTGCGCTTCCTCAGCTCGAAGTAAGCGCCGACACGACGCGCAACCATCATCCCGAAAAACAGACCGAGTCCACCGGCGAAATAAAACGCCGCCACGGCAGAGTCGGCTTTGATGCCACTCTTTTCGGCAAAGACGATAGCGCCGAGACGCTCTGCAATCAGATTCATTGCACCGCCGCCGGTGGCCCACAAAAGGTTGATGCCGAGGATCGTCGCCACTGGCGCATGTGTGACGATGTACGTCCAACCCTCACGCATGTCGGACCAGTAACCGCGATAAAGACTGCGGGGTTCGGCAGCAACAGCACCGGCGGGACCGCTACGGGTTACTTCATCAGTCAGCAGCCACACCGAATACGCCGACCCGATAAAGGAAATCGCATTGATGACGAATGCAGCAGAATAACCAACATTTGCGGCCGTCCAGCCACCAAGCGCCGCTCCCAAAGACATCAAAAGGAAGCGCGATGAAAACATCAGCGCATTGCCGGCAAGCAGATCGCGCTCACCTGTGATGTTTGGAACGGCAGCGTTTTTCGCGGCCTCAAAAAACGTCCCGAAGAACGAAAGTAACGCAGTGCACACATATGCGAGCCACACGTCCTCGGGTCGTCGAATTAATAAGAAACCCAGTGCAACAATCACGCGCAGTAAATCGGTGGCAATCATCACCGTTCGGCGCGACCAGCGATCCACGAAAGCGCCGGCGAGTGGTGCAAAGAGTGTGAATGGTGCGAGCCGCGCGAGCAGCACGATCGTGGTTGCTTCAGGATCCGCATTCGACATGACACGCACCAATCCCAGCGCGGCAATGAAGTTGAACCAATTGCCAAGCTCAGAGATGACTTGCCCGATCCACAATCGCCGGAACGAGCGATTGCGTCGCAGGAGCTGGGTATAGGTGAGAGAGTCGATCATGATTATTGCCAATTGCCGATTGCCAATTTCCAATTTAGCCTTTGCCGTTCGTAAATCGGCAATTTGCAATCGGAAATTGGCAATGAAAAGAGCCGCCCAATTCAATCAGGCGGCTCGCGATCTGCATCGTTCTCTTCGAACGTCATCCTCCTACAAATCGCGGCGGCCTTTTTTCAAGAAATGCCTGGACGCCTTCAACAAAATCCTTAGTCTTACCTGATTCAATCTGCGTCCGGCGCTCTAAATCCAATTGGCTGCGCATGTCATTCGCGGCGCTCGCATCAAGTCGCATCTTGATCTCGCCGATCGCAGCCGTCGGTGCCTGGGCCAGCTTTTCTGCCATGGCCATCACCGTGCTCATTAGTTCGTTGTCCGGTATCACCGAATTGATCATCCCCATCTTGGCGGCGGCCAGCGCACTGACCAGTTCGCCTGTGAATAACAACTCTGTTGCTCGTTTCCATCCTACGAGTCGCGGTAGCATAAAAGTTCCACCGCAGTCAGG
>JBKPPU010000261.1:0-6217 GCA_046733695.1 Acidobacteriota bacterium | reverse complement strand
CCGCCAGGTAGGCAATCTGTTCGACGTGAAGATGCGAGCGATTAACAATCTTCACGAAGCCGGCGTCGAGATCGTGCTGGTGACGACACTTGTGAACGGCATCAACAACGATCAGGTTGGTTCGATCATTCGTTTTGCGCTCGACAATCCGAAGAAGATCGCGTTCCTCTCGTTCCAGCCGGTTTCGTTCACCGGTCGCGACGAAGAGATCACGGAGCAGCGTCGTCTACAGCAGCGCTACACGCTGTCGCACCTTGCTCACGACGTGAAGAACCAGGTTGGCATCACGGAACCGACGCGCGATTGGTTCCCGCTTTCGTTAATGGGAGCCTTCGCTGACTTCGCAGATCTCGTACACGGACCTGAAGCTGAATGGGGACAGGTTTCCTGCGGTTGCCATCCGAACTGCGGCGTCGGCACTGCGGTGATGATCGATAAGGAACTAAAAGAGATGCGTCCGGTGCCGGAGTTCTTGAACATTCCGGGTCTTGTAAAAGACATGCAGAAGATCACGGACGCAGCGCGTGGCAAGTGGATGTCGAACCTGATGATGGGTTTGACTCTCTTGAAGCACTACAACCCGTACAAGTCGCCATCGCAGTTCACGCTTTACGAGCTCTTCAAGAAGTTTGACAAGTCGTTTGGTTTGACTGGCAAGGACTACGGCAAAGTCAGTGGCGATCGCAGCAAGGACGACATCGAGAAACGTCGTTCGGATCGCTGGAACTTCCTATTTATCGCGGGAATGTGGTTCCAGGATCTCTTCAACTACGACTTCCGCCGCACCGAAATGTGCATCATTCCTTACGGCACGCAGGAAGGTGAAATCTCCTTCTGCGCTTACAACACGGGCATCGGTTGGAGAAACATCATCGAGAACATGCACCAGAACGCGACCGTCGCGAAGTGGTATCAGGAGCATGGCCGTCACGAGATTTTTGCCGGTGGTAAGAATGTGGAAATGGCCGACAAGAGCCACGGTTTGATTTTGAATGACATTGATTTGATGCGGCCTAACAAACCGCAAATGGAGGGACCGAAGACCGCGCATGAAGAGGCCGTGATGATGCGCAAGCTTTATCAGGAGATGGTGTTGAATAAGCAGTTGGACGTTAAGGAAGCTGATAAGCCCGTGCAGATCAAAGGTCTTAGCCGAAAGAAGGAGGAACCAGCCGAAGCCGTATTGGTGTAGGTGGTTTTCGAAAACCGCAGGAGGAGAACATAGGTCCTATAGGACATATAGGACCTATACTTTTGTGTTTGGGCAGCTTTATGCTTAAATAGCTAGCCTGCAAAGGATCTAAAGAAAAGGAAAGCAGAGAACGAATGGCAATTGTTACTGTTAATCAGGGTGAATCGATTGAAAGCGCGCTGCGTCGCTTCAAGCGCAAGGTGATGACTGAGGAGATCATCAAAGATGCAAAAAAGCACGCGTTCTTCATTCCTCCCGGTCAAAAGGCGAAATTGAAGTCGGCGCTGGCTCGGAAACGCAATAAGAAGAAGGGCCGGATGCGCGTTCCCCGCGACTAAGTTATTCCCGCACAACTTCAGGCCGTCGTCTTATCTCACCAAATAAAGATTGCCAATTGCTGATTGCCAATTGCCAATTTACCGAATGGCCTGAGCGCTGTTGAAAATTGGCAATCGACAATTGGCAATTGGCAATTCGTATGACTCGGATCTTGCTGACCAACGACGACGGTATCCATTCCGACGGGCTAATCAAACTGGAAGAAGCCCTGAAGCCGATGGGAGAAGTCTACGTGGTGGCGCCGGCGTCTGAAATGAGTGGTGCCTCGCATAGTTTGACCCTCGCCCGCCCGTTGCGAATCAGACAACTCGACTCCCGTCACTGGTCCATCGACGGTACCCCAACTGACTGCGTTACGCTCGCTCTCAACAAGATTCTCCCGGACTCAGAAAAACCAGATATCTGCGTCTCCGGAATCAACCACGGCGGCAACCTCGGTGACGATGCTACTTATTCGGGAACCGTCGCCGGCGCACTCGAAGCCACTATCCTGGGCGTTCCGGGCGTAGCACTTAGTCTTGTTGCACGCGATAATTTCCAGTTTGAAGATGCCGCAGCGTTTGCCGTCATGGCAGTGCGAAAAGTTTTGGATGAAGGCTTACCGGAAGGCACGCTGCTGAACATCAACCTGCCCCCGGGAGAGATCAAAGGCGTTAAGGTAACGAGGCAGGGAATCAAGAACGCGCGACCCGTAATCACTGAACATATTGACCCTCGCGGCAAACCGTACTTCTGGATTGGTGAAGAGTACTTCAATGGGAATTCGGTTGAGGGCACTGATTATCACGCTGTTTCACAGGGATACGTATCTGTGACGCCCCTCCGCAGTGATATGACGGACCATCAGGCGCTAACGGCGATCGAAAGCTGGAATTACATTAAAGACTCAGAGTTACTCCATAAGGGCTAGGAAGACGTTGTTGATTGCCAATTGCCGATTGCCAATTTCCGATTTTATCCAATTGGCAATCGGAAATCGGCAATCGGCAATTTAAAGAGTTCATTTCCCGGTGCAGCCAGCAAATAAACATCGGCCTGCTTCACTACAGGAATACTCCATCCCGAGAGAGCGCATGGTTGCGCGCCTGCGCGATCACTACGGTATCCGCGATCCAAAAGTGCTCGAGGCAATGCGGAATGTGCCGCGCCACTTCTTTGTGCCCCAGGCATTACAGGGTCGTGCGTATGGCGATCACGCGTTACCGATCAGTGCCAACCAGACTATTTCGCAACCATTCATCGTCGCCAAGATGACCGAACTTCTCGTGCTCAACGACAATAGTCGCGTGCTCGAGATCGGAGCGGGCTCTGGTTATCAGACTGCGGTGCTGTCACAGATCGCGGCCCAGGTTTACTCGATCGAACGCATCGGCGATCTCGCGCGCGAAGCGCAGGCGCGAATCCGGCAACTCGGAATCTACAACGCAACTGTAAAATGTTTTGACGGCACACTTGGTTGGGCGGCAAACGCGCCTTACGATGGGATTCTCGTCGCTGCAGGTGGTCCAACAATTCCGGAACCACTAATCGCGCAACTCAAGGTTGGTGGTCGTCTGGTTGTACCGGTCGGTGAATCGCGTGAAAGTCAGCGGCTGATTCGAGTAATTAAAACCGATCAGGGGCGAAAGGAAGAAGATCATGGAGGATGTGCTTTCGTACCATTGATTGGCCAACACGGCTGGTCTGATCGGTAAATTTGCTCGATATGATTGCTAAAATAATCACCATACTTTCCGGGTTCATCGTCGCAACCATTTCGAAGATGGGCTACCTGGGCATTGTTCTTTTGATGGGCATTGAGTCGGCCTGCATCCCGCTGCCATCGGAGATCATCATGCCCTTCTCCGGATATCTTGTGAGTCGCGGCGAGTTGAATCTTTGGTGGGTCGGCGTCGCCGGCGCAGTCGGATGTGTGTTGGGATCATTGGTGGCGTACTGGGTTGGGATGTATGGCGGCCGTCCGTTCATTGAGAAGTACGGCAAATACATTCTGCTTTCGCGTCACGATCTGGACATCGCGGATCGGTGGTTTGCGAAGTATGGCGAAGTGATCGTCTTTGTGAGCCGTCTGTTGCCTGCGATTCGAACGTTCATTGCGTTTCCGGCAGGTGTCGCGCGAATGAATCTCACGCGCTTCGTGATCTACACGTTTGCAGGCTCTCTACCCTGGTGCCTCGCGCTCGCATATGTTGGCCAAAAACTGGGCGAGCAATGGGACAAAGACGACACCTTAAAAACCTGGTTTCACCGCTTCGACTTCCTGATCGGCATCGCGGGCCTACTCTTCGCAACCTGGTGGATCTGGCGCCACATCAAACACTCCCGCCCCACCGCGCATTCATAAATAAGACACCTCCTTGGATTGCGCCAACTTGTTGGCGCTTTGGTATGCCACCAGACTGTGTACGACGATGCCGCCAAGGTGATGGCGTTACACACGTTCCTTCCAGCGTCGCTCGTGTCGTGCAGTATTTAGAACCGCAACCACGGTAACGTTCTGGTCCCGCGTTTGATATACAACTTTTTAAGGAAAACGATTTGTAAGTATCCTGCGAACATTTCTCCGCCGGTCACGCAAACGGTGAACAAGAGGATTAACAAGGAGAGACGATCTGTCGTCCGCTGCTTCTGCGCGCCGCCTGTCTGAATTTGAGTAGTAAGTAATAGTGTGTTTCTTGAACATGCCTCGGGTCCCTCCGGGACCCGATCATGGTGCAACGACGGGCACTACGTCGTCTGCTGGACTCAATCTGCAATTCAGCGCAATGTAAGTATCTCCGCTAAAGTGCAAGACGAGATTTCACGGATCCTGGAAGCGATCCGCGTTGTTCAATACAGCTCAGCAGTTGACCTTCACTTTGGCGCCGGTAGACGAAAGACCCTAGACCGCGTAACCACAGAGCGCGCTTTGTCCGGCTCCGTCACACTCGCGAATTGCTCCGCGATTGCGCTTTGCTCCTCGTCGCTGCGACGATTTCGATCGGCCGCAAATGCAGCGGCGATTTTGTCCAGGCCTGACATGTCGGCCGTTGCCATCCAGACGAAGTGTGTGAAGTCGCCGTCAGTTTTTACTTCCTCGACGGACAATCCATAAGCCAACAACACTCCATCGGCAAACAACTTATCGAAAACCGGCTTGTTGTACTTTTCCCATGTGCGTCGATAGTCGCCACTCTTTCCTGGTTTGACCTTGATGAAGTTGTAGCGCGTAATCGGCAGGGTATTCGCAGGCGGGTTTGGTCCATAGTTCGCAACGAGGTCACGCGCCAACCAGTCGCGCGTTTTACTCATATCAAAAACCGCCTGCTGTCGTTCGGCAGTTGTCATGTCTGGTTTCTGTTTACTGGCGTGCGCCGATTCGACTCGCTTGGCATCTTCTGTCGCTAACTTCTGTAGCTGCGCTTCCATGCTGCTAAGGACCTTGTCGACTCCGGCCCAGTTTGCAACTGAGAACCAGATCAGGTGCGTAGTCCCACCCGGATAACGCAGCACAGGTGTTTCAATGCCCCAGGCCAAAATGACGCCTTCCGCCATCAATTTGTCGCGGACGGGCGCGCCGACCGTCTTGACCAGTTCCATAAATCCTTCTTCCTGGCCTGGCTTGACGGTGTAGTCATAGTAGAACGTGAGAGCCTGCGGTTTTGGTGGTGTCTGTTGGCCCATTACGGCTGAACAGACGAGTAGTAACGCTAAGGGGAGTAGAAATATTTTTCGCATTCGTTATCTCCATAAGCCGCATTAGCAGCGGCCCGAATCAAGGGGGTTGGAAAACTGAGATGACGTCTGGGCAATGTTACTGTGAGGCCGTTTTAGATCAGGATGCGGGCTGTGGTCAAGAAGAATTGTCGTGCTCAAAAAGCAATATCACGCGCAAGAGTGAAGAAGAGGTTTGTTTACGGGATTTACAAGATTGGCCAGGATTACAGTTATTTTTACCGATCAAACTCCTGCTGCCCGAACGCATCACATCTCAGCGGGTTTTGATTTTTATCTCAATTGTTCGCCACTCTTTTCGCACGGTTTGCTTTACGAACATCTTCAAGTTTGCATTCAAAGTCGCGTAAGCGAGTGACTGCGGCCATCTTTTCCGAAATGGGACGCTTTGCTTCGTGCTTCCGCTGCGCTTCTTTCCGCCCGTAAACATCAATACTCTTGCTCAGGCGTGGCATTTATCCATTCTATCCACGCGCGCCTCAACTGACGAGCTTATCCGCACACCATCCGCGTTCATCCGCGGCCCAGTTTTACTAGAAATCTCCCACGAAGTGAGGCAGAATGCGGGCATGAGGCGAATGATTCAGGTTGCTGTGACCATTTTCGTTTTTGTTCTTTGGGCGCCGGTCGGGTATGCGTGTTATTGCATTAAGTCGGACGTTAAAGAGGCGTATGACCGGGCGAAGGTCGTGTTTGTCGGCGAGGTGATGGAGGTTACCGGGCCCCGTGTTGAGTTTGCGAGTGCGAGATTTGAAGACGCCGCACATTTAATTAAGTTCAAAGTCGAAACGGCATGGAAGGAACCATTCTGGACCGAGGCGAAGGTACTGGCGCGAGTGGACAGTTGTTTCAGTTTGCCAAGGATGCCACAAAAGGGAGAGAAGTATCTCGTTTATGCTGAACCCCTCGATCCGAATGATCCGTTCAGCACTCAGTTGAGGACAGATTCCTGCTTCACAAGGACTGCACTCC
>JBKPPU010000260.1:0-17860 GCA_046733695.1 Acidobacteriota bacterium | reverse complement strand
AGCGAATCTACGCCGTCGTAACCTCCCAAGTCCTCGTTCAGTAGCTTTACTGCGATGGCTTGCACATACTGCTGCTTTTCATCCATGTCCGGTCGCCAGGGGCGAACTTCGACCCTGATCTTTTCAGCCACCCTCCTGAGGGTGTTTGCCCTTAAATCCTGCGCCAGGTCTTCGAGTGCACCGCAAAGACTGTCAAAAGGCGTTGGTTCAGTTGGTGGTGGCATTGCTGCGCGCACCTGCGCTGCCATGTCGGCGACATCTCCAACGCGCAGCTTCTGAACCTCATCGAGCATCAAGGGATCGAAGCCACCTGCAGTCAGATCAGCATCACTCACACCGTCAAAACGGAAAGTGAAAAAGCGAAAGTTTTTGTCCAGGGAAAGCCGCCAGGCCAAAATGGTCGCTTCCTTGAGAACCCACGGTGACTTGACGGCGTTCGGCGTGAGCAGCAACACGGCGGCGTGACAACGCGCCATCCACTCGTGCAACTGCCTGGGCCATGGCCTGCCCGCCTGCAGCTCGTTAATATCTACGAGTACGTCGTAGTCCTGGAGCTTTTCGTAATCGACAACCGCATCGAAGGCTGCTGCTCCGGCGTCCTCCGCCCGCAGAGCCGCGCAGAACCTGCGGGTTAACTCGTTATCTTTAGAGCTATGGCTCACGAAGATGAGAGGTGACGATGACATGTCGTATCAATTCCCATCCCGACAGGCGTGTTACTACGATGCGTCCCGATGCAAGGCTTGGTCGCGAGGCAGGCAGTTTAATACCGGAGTGTGGCCGGCGCAAGAAACTCTTTCGCTCAACTTAATTCTTCGATCGGAGATCTTTGATCGTGTCACGTATCCTCGCGTGATCGGGTGCGTTGGGATCGAGCGTTATATATCTCTCCAGTTCATCGGCTGCGCGCTTGTACTGCCTGGTCCGCCAATAAATTCCACCCAGATACTTATGTGCCTGTGCTATCTGATCGTTGCTACTCTTGATTGAGACTTCAAACTGCGACTCCGCCGTCTCAAACTCGTGCTGGTTCAGCAAAGCTAAAGCAAGATAGTAGTGGGCCGTGGATGCTGCCTCATTGATCTGAAGAGCTTGCCGCAGTTGCTTCTCCGCTTCACCGAATCGCTTTAGATTCAAGAGTGCGATTCCGTAATTGAGACGAGCCGCGAAATCCTCCGGGATAAGTTTTACCGCTTCGGCTAACGCTGCGGCCGCTTTGTTCGCTTGTCCCAGCTTTAGATATTGAACACCCATTTCGTTGTAAGCCAATGCGAAATTCGGAGCCTCCGAGATCGCTTCCTTAAACTGTTCGATGGCTTTTGCAGTCTCTCCCAGGCGGGCTGATTCAACGGCCTTATTGAAAGAGTCTCGTGCAGTCCTGGGGACACTCGCGAGTGCGGCACGCGTTGCTTCAATTGTGTAATCCGCTGCATACGTCTTCTTCGGCTGTAGATAAATGTGCACTTGATAAGTTACCGGAATCGCATATTGCGACGGGTTTCCCTGTGCCGGCACCGGTCCTGGTGAGCCGATGGCTACAGTCTCGCTGGCATTCTCGTATTCGTTGCCGCCGTCGACGACGATCGTGTACGAATCCGGTCTCAAGTGCGTGAAGCTGAAGTTTCCGTCGGCGTCTGCAACCGTCTTCAGCTCGCTTGAACTAGTGCTCTGGAGCTTTACCACTGGCCGCATCACGGAAGGGTATTTAGCCGGGAAATGGATGCGTCCCTGTATTACTTCATTTCCGGCAGTTCCTGCCGTATTTACCTGCGCATTTGTGATCGCGTGCAGGCAGAAGACCGTTGCGAGCGTCATCGATCGCCATAAAAACTTACGATTGAGTGCAAACATATCAGGCATTAAATCACATCTTCACATCAGATAATTAATCTGAATCCTTGTTAATAACTAAGACCGCGGAGTCGTTTATGAGTTGAAGCCTGGAGATCTGCTTTCCGACAACCCGTAGGGCACCACACATATGCTTAGAGATTTACGATACAGCCTTCGCAGTTTATTGAAGCGACCGGGTTTTAGCCTCGTCGTCGTCGCAACGCTCGCACTTGGGATTGGTGTGAACGCTGCAATCTTCACCGTCTTCAACCTTTTGCTGCGCCCGATGCCGGTCAAGGAGCCGGAGTCAATTGTTCGCCTTACGCTGGAAGAAGATTCCAGCCTATCGGACTTGTTTTCATTTCCCGACTACTCCTACATTCGTGATCACAATCAATCGTTCTCCGACATCTTAGCCGTATTCGAGGAAGAGCGTTTTCTTCTCGGAGAGAACAGACCTAACAGCGACCCCGAAGAAATTCTCGGCAACTTCGTATCAGAAACCTATTTCGCGATGCTTGGCGGCAGCACGCATCTCGGACGCTTTTTCAGCACGGAAGAGAACAGTGTGCCGGGTCGGGACGCCGTCGTCGTCTTGAGTCATGGCTTCTGGCAGCGTCGCTTCGGGAGTGATGCACAGCTTGTCGGTCGAAACATAAAGTTAAATGGAAAACCGTTCACCGTCATCGGGATAACTAATCCGGTGTTCGTTGGACTCAGACAGGAGATGCCTGATATCTGGCTGCCACTCGCAATGCGTGGTGCGATGGCGACGGCCGGTTATGAAAACATTCCTCCGGAAAAGAGAGACTGGTTCGCCGGACGTGACTTTCCATGGCTCAGCGTATACGCGCGTCTCAAGCGGGGCACGACCGCGCCGCAAGCGCGCACCGAGATGAATGTTCTGTTCGGCCAACTCCATACCCAGTCGAGCACTGATGCAAAGAAAAGAATCGCCGTCGATCTGATCAACGAGAGGAAGCTCCCGATCGAAGCGTGGATGTTTATCGGAATGGTCCTCGGAGCCACTGGCCTTATCCTGCTGATCGCCTGCCTCAATATCGCAAACATGCAACTCGCCCGAGCGATCGGACGCCAGAAAGAAATCGGCGTTCGACTTTGCCTGGGCGCAAGTCGTTGGCGACTAATCCGACAGCTAGTGATCGAGAGTTTGGTATTGAGCGTCGTGGGTGGCGTTGCTGGAGTGTTGCTCGCCTGGTGGAGTCTCAACCTGTTCCTGTCCGTTGTTTTCGTGCGCTATGGTGGTGCGGACATGCTGCGAATCGCTCTCGATCTCTCACCGGATTGGCGCGTGCTGACTTATTCCTTTGGGCTTGCGTTATTGAGTGGAATCGCGTTTGGACTCGTTCCAGCGCTGCACGCGACTCGCCCCGATTTGATTGGAGTCGTGAAGTCGGAAGGTGCAACCGCGACCGGGCGCTCAGCGCGATCACGACTAAGCAGTGTGCTGGTTGTCGCTCAAGTGGCGATCTGTCTTGTGCTGCTGATTTCAGCCGGACTTTTACTGCGTAGCGTCCAGCTCAATTTGTCGACCGATCCGGGGTATGAAGCAAAGAACCTTCTCTCCGTGGGTTACAGCCTGGAGTTAAGTGGTTATGACGCGGAACGTGCAAAGGTCTTTCAGCAGCAATTGATGACGCGGCTCGCCGCGTTGCCGGGCGTGAAGAGTGTCAGTCTCGATCGCGTTTCTATAGCTCGTCGCGGCACCGTCACGTTGTTGGACCAGGGCGGATCTGGTCCCAAGCAGTACTCAAGCGTAAAGGTTGAAGAAATTCCTTCCACCTATCTCGACACGATTGGGACTCCGCTTGTGCTCGGACGTGGATTCACAGCGGATGACGTAAACGCACACACGCCGGTACTCGTCGTCAGTGAATCGACTGCGCGAAGTCTCTGGCCTGGCGAGAGTGCGCTGGGCAAGTTGTTGCGTATCGAACAGCCGCTACGTGATGACGGGAACAAAGTCATTTTTTCATCGGCGCAGGTAGTCGGCGTTGCGCGTGACAATCAGATCTATCAGTCGGGAGAAACACCGCCGCTCCTCGTCTATCTTCCCGGCGCTGCGCCTGGCGAAATGGATACGACGTTGCTGGTGCGCACCACGACTGACGCTGCGTCTTTCAAAGATCTTGCGCGACGTGAGGCTTTTGCTATCGAGCCCGTGCTTCGGCTGTTTGTAAGAACCTTCGAAGAGAAAATCGCTCGAGAACAGGGCATTATGTCTGCCGCGTCACACGGAGCAACTGCTCTGGGCGTTTTAGCTCTCATGCTGGCAGTCATTGGACTCTATGGCGTGATGGCGTGGTCGGTGGTCCAACGCACACGCGAAATCGGAATTCGGATGGCGCTGGGAGCACAGGCACACAACGTTCTGGTTCTCGTACTGAGACAGGGGATGAAGCTGGTTTTAATCGGCGTTGTTATAGGTATTCCCGCTTCGCTTGCCGCGGCACGACTGTTATCGAGTTTGTTGATGGGATTGACGACAAACGACGCGCTCACCATTGGACTCGTAACAGCGCTACTGATAGGAGTAACTCTGCTCGCCTGTTATTTACCAGCGCGCCGCGCAACGAGAGTCGATCCGCTGGAGACACTCAGATACGAATAAGGCACGCGACGTTAAATCAACCTGAGAAACTTGTGTTCTCGTAGAGTGCGTCGTACTCCTGAACCTCTTCGTTTGTATGATAGGTGACCACGAGATCAACTAGTCTGAAGGAGTGGTTCCTAAGGAACTCATCAACCTGGTAGTACTGACAAGCCCCTTTGTACAGGTGATGGTTGTTTAGTTCGGTCAGAACAAACCTGGTGCGTTTGAGAAGTTCCACTCCGCCTTTGAGAATGTCCAACTCTGTGCCTTGCGTATCGAGTTTTAGTAGCAGCACGTTTGATTTGTCTTTGAACTCTGCGTCTAAGGTCGACACCTGGACCTTTACTCGCTTAACTTCTGCAAGCCATGACTGATGGTCCTGTGGCAGGTGGCTTACCTCTGATGTGTTGAGTTCGTTGAGCGACGATGACAAATTATTGGCTGTGACGTGCAGATAGCTCTCACCCGGAATACTGGCCAAAGCCATATTCTTGAGTTCGATGTTCTTTCGATCGCTTGTCGCTTCTTTCAATTTGGGTAGTACTTCTGGATTGGCTTCCACGCAGTAAATCTTCAGATGGTTGTAACGCTCGGCGAAATAGAGAGCAACGCTGCCAAACGCTGCGCCGACGTCTATCATCACCTGCTCGCCGGCATCCGTTGGACTGTTTTTGCGATCGATGTGTTTTGTGGTGCGGTAGAGGTGTTCTGACGGATCGAGAAAGAAGATCCCCTTAACCTGGTGGAAGGTTGAAGTCTTAAAACGAAGGGGAAACAGATAGACGTGAACCAGTTTCCGGGCGATTGTCTTGAGAATGTTAGAGCTCATTTAGCGTCTCGCTGGTGGGCGCGGTAGCATCTGTTCATTCCATTTATCGAATTCTCTCATGAGGCGCTGCAGCACCTCGGGATGTTCGTTACTAAAGTCTGCTTGCTCGTGCTGATCGAGAGACAAATCGAAAAGTTTGCGAACCTCGCCATCGCGAACGTATTTCCATTTGCCCTCTCGCACTGCATCCCTGGCATAGATCCGCCAAAAGAAAGTGCGAGCGATTACTCGGCTGCTGCCTTTGAGTAGTGGCAGTAGATCAATTCCGTCAAACTGGGGACCAGCAGAGGCATCTGTTTTAGCCGCCGCAAGAATGGTGGCGGTCCAGTCCATCGTTATTGCCATCTGCGGTGTTACGCGATTAGCGGGCACCACACCGGGCCAGCGAACCAGAGCCGGCACACGAATCCCACCCTCAAACAGATCGCCTTTCTTTCCCATAAAGGGCCATAGATATGAGAAGCGCTCACCACCGTTGTCGCTGGTGAAGATAACCAGAGTGTTTTTATCAAGACCGGCAGCTTTGATCGACTGCATTACGCGACCGACACCATCATCCAGGCTTTCCATCATTTGCGAATACAACTTCAGCGAACCGCCTGCGGCCATCGTCGCGGGCTCAGGTGCTTTATCGGTGAAGGAAACAGCCTCACCACCTTTTGGTCCCTGCCACGGCCAGTGCGGAGCTGTGTAATGTAGACTCAGAAAAAAAGGAGCGCTTCGTGTTTTCTTCACGTACTTAACTGCGCGTTCGGTCAGTAGATCGGTGAGATAACCATTGCGCTCTACGGGAGTCAGATTCTCGTATAAGTCGGGGTGGCCGAGTCCGTTCTTGTGTAGGAAGTAGTCGCCTGCGCCAGCCAGGATACCGAAGAACTCGTCGAATCCATGCGCGTTTGGACCCCACTCCGGACGAAAGCCAAGATGCCACTTGCCGAATAATGCGGTGTCGTAACCACTCTGCTTGAGCAGCGACGCAATTGTCTTTTGGTTCGGTTCCAAACCAACATTGGAGTTGGTGGCAATTAGTGGTTCTTCTAAACCGATTTTGAATCGCGCCGGATATTGGCCCGTGATGTATGCGCACCGTGTCGGCGTGCAAACCGCGGACGCGGAATATGCGTCGGTGAATTTCGTACCCTGCAACGCAAGCAGGTCGATATTCGGAGTGCGGTAGTCTGGTCGACCGTAACAACTGAGATCGCCCCAACCCAAGTCGTCCGCGAGAATAAAGATAATGTTGGGCCGCGATTCTTTAGCACCGGACGAACGTTGAATGGAATTCGCAATTGCTGTCGAGCCAGCCTTGCCGCTTAGTAGTGTTGTACCGATTGCGAGGTGTTGGACGAACTTCCGGCGTGTAAGTTTCATGACCGAATACTACAATGCGCTCGCAGATTTGTGTGCAAGAAATCCTTCCGGCAAATCCTCAAATTTAATGAAGTCAAAACACTCGAGCCTACTGCGAACGCGAGGCGTCAAGGCTGTACCAATAACGCGAAGGGTGGAATATGGCGGGCTCTGCGAATACCCGCAGTGATGATCCTCCACCGGACTCAGAACTGCGAGTAACCAATCCTCTGGCGTCATGTCGGGGGGAGCCGTAAAGGAAGTAATGCCCTTTTGATAACCAGGATATGGCTCGACAGACTGTGTCGCCCGGATGCTCTTGATAACGAGATTATTCGTGGGTGTATCGGCAACCCATGAAGACTCACCCTCGGGCAGATCACGCAACCGCTCGCCGTAGTCTGGGTCGACTATCACATGAACTATGGTAGGCGCAGCCGTCATGGCCAGGCATTGTACTATGTACCCGCTCTTACGTTGACGGTAGAGCAGTATTCCTCGCCTTTGGAGAAAAATTCCGCAATCCCGCTGACGGCAGTGGGCGGATACTTCAGGTCCTTACTATTTATCCTATTCGATGAATAGTGCGGACTTGAACAATCCGCTAACTTCCGTTAGCGGGATTCAAAATGCGTCAGAAAATTTTGATGTAGAAAGGACCTGAACGATCCGCCCACTGCCGTGGGCGGGATTTCGGACTTTTGTGCAAAAAGCCGCAGTTTCTCTTTCAAGTGTCAGATGATCGCTGCGGTGAGTTAATGACGTAACCCATCTATATTGGCACGGGGCGGTGGCTTGCTGTTTGCCTGTAATCTCTTTTCGTTATCAAGAAAGAGGTAAGAGAATTGAAACTATTTTGGAGCGCCTTTATCACTGCCGCGCTTTTTATCGATTGCCTGGGCTTTAATCTAAAGCCTCATACTAACTATCAGCAACTCAGCGACGCTGATTCACAAGCAGCCCAACAGATTGCGTTTGAATTCACCAGGGACTTGGTACGAACTGCAGATCTTGCGTCGCTTACTAAGGAGCATTTCGCACCGGATTTTATTCAGCGTTATATAAAAGGTAAGTTGGCGAATTCAAGCGATGCCAATTCACCCCACGTGTACTTCGTGCCCGGGCTTGAGTACAACTCTCGTCTTCTATCGGAGGCCAGCCCGGAAGCTTGGCTACGGTTCTACACTGCAGCAAATACCTTTATTTTGTTTGGAACCATATCCGCACTCAAGAACTATCGCGAAGGGACCGACCTTGCCGCGACGGATATGTACCCTGCGAGCGTAATCAACCTGCTCAATACGAATCCGAGTCTGTCAAATATGATACTCAGGAAGGGACGTTCTAAACCTGTCGATTCAGTTGCGGAGATGCAGAAAGCTACAGCCACCCTGGAACAGGCTCTGTCTCTGATGCGCCCACACGATCAGGCTCCTTCCAAGATCAACGAACAAGAGCTGCTCAAAACCATCAAGGAAGACGAGGTTTTTAGGCCCACGGTTCAGACTGTCGATACCCAATTCTTCGGTCTGGCTCCAGGTACGCAGGTAATTTCGATAGCCACGCCTATTCTTTTTCAGCTGATACTGGTCAAGGATAACAACAGATGGAAAATACTGTGGGCCGAGCCGTACACCGGCGGTTGATCATTTCGTCACTGGCAATTCTGACAGTACTGGTTGGAATGGGTAGTAGTTAAGCTGGTTCAGGCGCATGTTTCGCGACCTTCGGAGGATAGGCGCATGATACCTGGACCAGGCTTTACTCTAATCCAAAGCGTGTTACATCCGACTGATTTTTCAGAAGGCAGCCTGGTCGCTTTCAACCACGCACTAAAGGCAGCGATGTTGTCTAAGTGCAAGCTGACGCTGCTGCACGTTTCAACTGACGGCACCTCGGAGTGGTCTCACTTTCCAGGAGTACGCGAAACTCTGGAGCGTTGGGGAGAGCTACCGAAGGGAAGTCCGAAAGCTGCGGTAGGTAAGCTCGGCATCGACGCTTGCAAAGTCATGTTGAACAAAGGTGAGCCGGTTGACGTCGTAGTTCATTATTTGGAAGACAATCCTAACGATTTGATCGTGCTGTCTACGAGCAAACGCGATGGTCGCATTCCCTGGCTCGGCAAATCTGTGGCAGAGCCGGTTACCCGCAAAGCAGGCGAGATGACGTTGTTGATCCCCGGAGATGTTGAAGGTTTTGTGTCTCACGAAGATGGTTCAGTTAACTTAAAGCAGATACTCATTCCGATTGCGCGCACGCCCCGGCCTGAACCAGCGTTAAGTGCTGCTGCTCGACTTGTTGAGAAATGGAAATGTTCAGAGGGAACTTTCGTGGTCCTGCATGTTGGCAGTTCAAATACGATGCCGGCGGTGCGATTCCCGGAAGTGCCAGGCTGGACGTGGAAGAAAGAATTGCGAACCGGTGACGTTATCGAAGGCATAGTCAATTCAGCCAGGGAGCACAAAGCCGACTTGATTTTACTTGCCACCGACGGGCGCAATGGTTTCCTCGATGCGTTGCGTGGTAGTCACAGTGAAAGAATACTGCGCCATGCAGTGGCGCCCTTACTCACCATCCCAGTCGGCTCTCGCGTCTCACGTTTTCTCAGTTAGACGGCTTTGCACAAAAGTCCTAGATCCCGCCCACGGCAGTGGGTGGATGGTTCAAATCCACACTATTCATGGAACAGGATAAATAGTAGGGACCTGAAGTATCCGCCCACTGCCGTGGGCGGGATTTCGGACTTTGTGCAAAGCTAGATCGGCCACAAAACGCACAACATAGTCGCGGACCTTTTGCCTGAGTCCATTCGAACTGCTTGTTGACTGTATCCAAACAGTTCTTGTACGATGCGCCCCGCATCACTTGATCTCAGGTTGTCGATCCAAGGTATCGATTCGCGATTTGATCTTCACAATCTGCGAATGAAAAGGTTGGTCCTCAAAGTCTGCGACTCGAAGCCGCATCCTTCGTTCCAGCCTCGCTTCTTTTTAGCCGTCCGTTATTGAAGCAAGAACCAAATTTCGTAAGGAGCCAATCGCCTATGAGCAAGAGGAGAGACTCTTTTGACATCGCACTTGCCGGTATCGGAATTGGCGGCTTTGAACAAGTAACGCTGCAGACCCTGGAGGTTTTCAAACGAGCCAGGATCATTTTTCATCTCACTTCATATCACCGGAGACTAAAGAAATGCTGCAGGCAAGTAATCGATCTCGATAAAGAATACTGGACCGGTGAACTCGATACGGACGTTTATGCAAGACTCAGCAGCATAGTGCTGGATGAAGCTAAACGCGGACCAGGAGTGGTAATGGTAGGCGACGGCCACCCAGCGTATTATGACGATGTTACCTGGGATATCTATCGCAAGGGGAAGCGACGAGGACTCGAAGTGAGGATCCTGCCCGCTATATCTTCAATCGACTCCATGGCTGCAAACTGTGGTTTGGAAATCAACTCAAATGGTTTGCAGATACTCGAAGCCACTTCGATCATCGCGGCCGCCCAGGAGCTTAATCCTTATCTCGATACTTTGATAATGCAGATCGGTTGGTTTGGCACTTCGCTTACATTTGAGATCTCCCACAGCAAAAAGGGACGCTTCAAGCCGTTGATAAATTACTTATCAAAGTATTATCCGATGAGTCACAGTGTCAGGATTCTCTCTGCGCCGTACAGCAAGAATGATTCTCCGGTGATAATCACAACCAAACTCGGGTCGCTGGACCAGCACCATAGAAGAATCCTGCCTATCATGTCTCTCTTCATTCCGGCACTACCCGAGGCTACTGCTGACGCCAAAGGGAATGTAGAGTTCATAAGGAGCACGGCAGGGGTTGAGCATCTAAGGGAGATAGCCGATCTGGCTTCCTAAACAGTTCGTCGTGCTTGTCAATCAGAAGACTAAAATTCAGAGGAGGCAAATGAGATGGCGCTAACTAATACTATCGCAGGTAGAAATCTGGGGATGATTTTGCTGGCTATCTGGTTAATTCTCACCGGGCTTTTGCCATTACTCAGTGTACGAGTTTCAACGACCGTCAATACTGTACTCGCTGTACTGGCCATTGCAGCAGGTTTACTGATCCTTCTTCGAAGGTGAACCGGTCGTAAGTTGATCGTTTTCTTACTTTTGTGGTGTAACTCAGGAAATCGAAAACGCAGTCCAACGTCGCAGGTCCGCGTTCTAACAGATATGGGACGTTCACATTCTTCCGAGTACGTAGATCAGAGCTGCAAAGAACACGATCATAAACACGATAATACCTAACCACATCAACACGAAAGATCGCTCCTCCCGCGGTGTCGCTGTGATTGGCAATGTCGTGATGCCAATCCCCCAATGCAAGCCGTTGAAGATTGTGGCGAGCTTATGGAAGATCTTTTCCGCTACACCGTGACGCGCCTCAGTACTTTTTTCACGACGGGGCATTGATTCCTCTCCGGCTCCTACCTTTCGCTGAAGATCTTAACCTTTATGTTTGTCGAGGGTCATATTTCTCTCAATCCATCGCCAGTTTAAGTACCGGCCCCCGATCTGGCGCGCCAATTGCTCGCACAACCTGGTGAGGAGGGGGATGTGAGCGCAGAGAGACTAACAGTCGGGCGAAGCGGCATTTCAAGTAAGCCACTAAGGAAGAGACCGAGCGGTGCGCTGAAGAGTCGACGCAAATTTCTTTACTACTTTCCAGGTGGGTTTCAGGATGAGACCTACATCGATTGGGAACGGAACTACAAATGGAAAGCGCATCAGCAATGGGAAGAACTTCTAAATCGAAACGACTTGAGACGTCTGTTAAAGCAGAAGGAATACAGTGAAGTCGCCGCCCGCGCGATTCGCATCGAGTCGCGTACCAATTTGCTTTTTTCGTTTGAGAAGATGGCCCTGCGTGATGCGGTCAAGTCAAGCGACGGAGCACGATTGTTTTCACAGGGTCTTTACGACTTTCTTCACGGCCGTCTAAGTGTGAATGAACGGTTTGCCGGCTGGGTCGAAACGATTGCTTTGCTTCCTCGGAAACAAACACGAGTACTCACGTGGCCCCTGGTAACAGTCTTCGGCTTCATCGCCCAGCCACTGACGCATATTTTTCTGAAACCGAACGTCACCCGGATTGCAGCGCGGAAATTTGGATATGATTTCCACTATAAGACACGCCCATCGTGGGAAACGTACTCAGAGTATTTACAGTTCGGAGAAACGGTACGGAGTGAGGTAATGGATTTGCGGCCACGCGACATGATAGACATTCAGTCGTTCATCTGGGTGTTGGGTTCGGATGAGTATGACGACTAGCTAGCCTGCGGGATTGAGGAGCGTGCGTATGTCAGGCAACTGGATGAATACGCCGAAGGCGTAATTGATCTTATTTCATCGGCGTATTCATCCGGTTTCAAACTGAGGCACTACTTACTTGATGTCAACAAACCCAGTAGCGATTCTCGTCTTAACCGGCGCGTCGGGAGCCGGAAAAACGACTCTCGCACTCAAGTTAAACGAGCTTGGGATTCCAGGTGTTAAGGGATTCAACTGTGATCGCGTGAAACTTGACAGTGATGAGATGGCAGGCTCCGCCGATCCACAGGCGGACATACTTCGTTATTGGATTTCGCACTTGAGTAAAGCAGAAACAGGAATTGAATTGGCTGTGCTTGACACGCAAATACGTCCTCATCGAGCGCTGGAAGTTTTGAGTCAGGGGGCAGTTAAGTACGCGCAGATTGTTCTGGTTGATTGCGATCCAGTAAAACGAAATGAGCGTCTTCATATCGATCGTGGGCAGCCGGATCTCGCGAATCCGCGTATGGACTGTTGGGCCGCGTACTTGCGAGGCCAGGCAGACGCGTTGCGGTTGTCAATCATAGATACCAGTAACGACCCGATCGATAGGAGTCTGGTCGAGCTGGAATTGCTTGTGAGGGATTTGCTGACTCGAGCAACAGCAAGCTAATTGATCTATCCATGTCCGGCTGATTCCGGCCATCGCATTGACGTCGCTCGGTGGTCCAATACCTCACGCACCTTCATAGCCAGGGACGCTGGACTGAATGGTTTTTCCAGAAAATTGACCCCAGCTTCGAGCACACCGCGTTGCACGATAGCATCATCCGTATAGCCAGACATGTAAAGTACCGGCATTCCCGGCTGTTTGGCGAGCAGGATTTTGGACATATCATCCACATTCATTCCGGGCATTACTACATCCGTCAAAAGCAAACCGATCTTGTCGCCATGGATACTCTCACACAGCTCGAGCGCAGCTTCGGCGCTGGCCGCCTCCAGCACGCGATACCCGGCGTTTTCCAGCACTCGTCGGGTAAGCGTTCGCACTAGATCCGCATCTTCAACCAACAGAATTGTTTCCGTGCCTTTTAATGCATCGAGAGGCTGTGATGCGTGCGGATGCTCCTTAACGTTCGCATGTATCCTTGGAAAGTAGATCTTGAACGTTGTTCCTCGTCCCGCTTCACTGTAAACCCAGATAGTGCCTCCCGATTGTCTGACGATACCGTAGACCATCGAGAGTCCCAGCCCGGTTCCTTTTCCTACTTCCTTAGTGGTAAAGAACGGCTCAAAGATGTGTTGACGTGTTTCTTCGTCCATACCACAACCAGTGTCGCTGATCGCGAGCATCACGTAATCGCCCGCAACCATCGGCATGTGTTCACGAGCATACGATTCGTCCAGATAGACGTTGCTGGTCTCAATCGAAAGCTTACCGCCTCTGGGCATCGCGTCGCGCGCGTTTACAACGAGGTTCATGATCACCTGTTCCAACTGCACAGGGTCTGCCTTGATTCTGCCGAGATTGGGTTGGCGGCTCACGTGCACCTCAACGTCTTCGCCGATCATTCGTCGCAGCATCTTCTCCAGATCGCTAATGACCGTGTTCAAATCAAACACCCTCGGTTGCATCACCTGTTTCCGGCTGAATGCAAGTAGCTGTCGTGTAAGTGAAGCAGCGCGCTTACTCGCGTTAGTGATCTCTTCGAGGTTGTGGCGCAGTGGATCACTTGCGCTTAAGTTTCGGTTCGCGATTTCGCTATAGCCAAGAATAACAGTAAGCAGGTTGTTGAAATCATGTGCGACGCCTCCAGCGAGCCGGCCCACCGCTTCCAGCTTCTGTGATTGGATCAACTGCTTTTCCGTGTTGTGCAATGCAACCAGAGCGTCAGTGCGTTCTTTTTCAGCGACGCTTCGTTTTTGAGTGTTCGATCGCAAGCGAAGCTCCAGTGTACGGTTTGCTTCTTCGAGTTGCGCTGTACGTTGCTGAACTTGTTGTTTGAGTTCACGTTGGTCTGCGATGTCATATTGCGGCTGGATGACGTTCCGGCTGAGCACAAAAGTAACGGCCATTCCCATAACCAGCAACGACACTCCAAAGAATGTCGCCCGCAGAACGAGACCACTCACCATCTCGTACTGAATCTCGATGAAGAGGAACCACGGTGTGCCAATTGCGGCCAGGATCGTTCCGACAAGAATTGATAGACGATATTTAAAGAAGATGGTTGATAGTGGACACCGATCTTTCCACCTTAAAAGCGTTGTGTGATGCAAGTGTAGTCTGATGTGTTCCATTGAGCACCTCCAGTTAGGTTACCCTGGGACAATTAACGGTAAAGCCATTGCCGCACGTCTGGGCAATTTATAAGGAGAGCTACTACTGTGGGAGGAGCACGCGAGAACGCAGCGTGTAAGAGCTAATGAACTTGTGGTGCAAGATAGAGCTACTCGCAACTGCGGGCGCCACGAGTTCGTGCCGGCAATGGTCCAGTGGACCAACGCAACTTATCTTAGGGTAGGCAGAAACCGTCAGTCCGATAGTGTACCGAACGTCAATGCGATTTGATTTCATCAATCTTGCAATCTCATTATAAGTCCTTGCACGAACTATAGAACCCGTGGGCGCTTTGAAGTTTTCTTACGGAGTAGTTGCTACTAAACTAGTGCCGATTTGAATCCTTACCCAGGATGTCATACACCGATTGCACAGAGGAGATCATGTTTATGAGGGCAGTGATGCACGTCGCGATCGTTCTGTTATTGGCAACGCCTGCCGTGACCCAGGGACAAGGCCACCAAGACAAAGTAGACAAAACGAAGGAAGAGATACAAAAATTATTCAGCGATTTGAACGAAGCCATTACCAAACGAGATCGACCTCGGTTGGAACAACTCTACGCGGACGAGTTCCAGTACATCCGTCCTTCTGGCGGCGTTATTAATAAGGTGACCCAGATCAATGGAATCATGGGTAACGATCCAATCTCCTCAAGTCCGGTTCCAGCTCCCGCATTCGAAACCCTCATGGTGTACGGCGACGTAGTTGTTTCGCGACACGCGGTGCGGGGCACTGCAGTCAGTAGCATCTTTGTGAAAAAAGATGGCCGCTGGCAACTACTACAGGCACAAGGCACGCGTCTGGCGCCCGAGCGCAAACCAGTGACGCTCGATCCGAAATTGTTAGATTCTTTTATTGGGAAATATGAGTTTGGACCAAACGCGATCGCGACCCTCACGCGTGACGGCGATACTCTTAGGTGGCGCGGTGGGAACCGAATGCCGGTTACGCTCATTCCTTTATCAGAGTCGCAGTTCTTCGCTAGAGAAACAGAAACGGAAATGATCTTCGTCAGGAATGAAACTGGACAGGTGACGGGCGTGGTATTGAGGTTGGGCTCATGTCAGGACTCGAAGGCGAAGAAGATTGAATAACGGAAACAGCGATTGCCGTCGCAAGCACGATGTTGAAATGTTCGTCAGCTTGTTCAGTCTGGAACGCTTCTCACCTTATTGTCTAAAGCTAGCTGGCCGCTGGCGACCACAAAAGATGAGCAATTCGGTAGAGGAATGGAGGCGCGATTGTTAAGTGCCCGGCCGAGCTCTAATACCTTTAGCCGTCCATGTGAATTTCTCTCCGGGGTGAAGCACTGATAATTCGTTTACTCTATATTTAAATCCATCAGCTCTTTGTATTAGTAATCTTACTCTCGTTTTTAGGGGTGTCGTTGAGTCTAATGAGAGGCTTGGTGGAGATACATAATGAACGGCGTAAAAAACTTCGTGTTCATCGAAGTCTGATAAGGTTTGAGTGCCTTCTTGCGTGAGGAGCTCATCTTCTAAAACAGGATTGATCATAGGAGGTTTAGCCGAGCTGTTCGCATGTTGTTTTGATAGTGAAACCAAATTACTGACATACCTTAGATACGATGCAGGATTGTTGCTTGGCTTTCCAAGTACGATTGCTACGTCATGTACCAATTGGTGAACTTGACCCTCGTCATCACAGTTAAGGGCATTAAGATTCGAAAGCGGTCCTTGGAGAGTATTAGGCTGAATGCCGGCCGCTAGTAATGGCATCAGATGAAGGTCAGCCCCCCACCTTGCCCCCAACTCAAAGAGTACATAGGCAGATTGAATGCTTGCCGGAGTGATGAAGCCAATAAATACTGTTGCGCTTCGCACTTCCCTTCGCAATTGATCTTCCGTACGAGCACCACCGGGTAATCTATAACCATCTACACTGCTGCATCTAATTTGATCTTGCGGAATATTCACCGCATCCCTTAGCAACTCGATCAGCGCCACGGCTAAATCTGAATCTTTACTACTATGACTGATGAATATTTCCATTCGTTTTTGTTCTCCTTGTCACGTGACTAGGTAATTTCGAACGGGATTAAATCGGGAAGGAAATTTTAACCTCATCTCGTTGGGTATAGCCCGACTTCTGATATCCGTCTCGTTCGTTAAGACGTGTGTTTAGATCATCGTCGTTTCAACGGGCCCTGTGTCCTTGCAGTTCCGTTATCGAGTATGAGAATCATGAGCACCTGAGGAACGTTTCGTGAAAGATAGACATTGCTAGCACCGGTCCACCAGCACTGTCAATAGCACCTTCGCATGAGTTAGTTTCTCGGCATGGATTTAAAACCGCAAGCGTTTAGACGAACCGCAACGGATGATTCGACTTTGAACCGGATTGCGGAGTGGCAATGAGATTGACACTCTGCGGAAAACTGCAGCTTAATTTCACGAGCTGTCTTCGTTCATATCAGTGCTTCAATCGCGCATGTGAGGGAGTACTCTTCTACGCTGATCGAAGAGTATGGCGACATTACGTTTGAGGTTGAACAAAATTACCTGGATCTGCTGGCGCAAAGGCTACGTGATGAGCCAGCAGCTAGACCTTGGATTATTGCTTTTGCGGGACGTGTTGCTTACGAGAAGGAAGCCCTGGAGCGAGCGAATCAGGCTAAGCAGTATCTCGTAGAGAAGCATGGTATCGAAGCCCTGCGGATAGTCGTCGTGGATGGTGGTTTTCGCGGAAGTGCGAAGTGTTGAGCTTTGGCTGGAAGAACCTGGAGCGTTAAATACGCCGATCGCCACACCCACTCTCAAGCCGGAAGAGGTGCAAATACAAAAAGGGAAGCGAAAGTCCTCCGTGATGGCTTCTGCAAGAAGCTCGGCTTGTATCGTTCTGTCCGTGTAACATTCGACAGGAGGTACAAAAGGCATGGCACGATTCACCAACAGACTCGATAACATTCGCGTTGCAGCTCCTTGCAGTGCTGATTGGGACAGTATGTTTGGCAACGAGCGAGTCCGCTTATGTGAGCAGTGCCACCTTAACGTCTATAACCTTTCGGAAATGTCGCGAGTTGAAGCAGACCGGCTGATCAATCAAGCCGAGGGACGCTTGTGTGTTCGTTTTTACCGGAGACGAGATGGATCAATCATTACTCAAAATTGTCCGGTTGGACTACGTGCGATCAAGCGGAGACTGTCGCGCGTAGCAAGGGCTGTGGCGTCCTTTATATTAAGTCTTCTGGCTGGAGTTGGCTTTTACCGTTTTGCAGACAATCTGGTGTGGTTTCGACCTCACGTTATGGGCGGGATCGCTGCGGCGAATGGATATCGACCCCTGCCCGCCAAGGCACAAGGCGCGGTGGCCGTTAGTCCTTCACCGGAGGAGTTTGTTATGGGTAAAATGGTCCCAATAGAGACACGCCAAACGTCACGTCCAAAGTTCAATCACCGATAAGAGTATAAAAAATTAGCTATCGAGTTTGTTCAAAGCGGCGAGAACTGATTTTGCTTTTTTAATTCGGAGTGCTTTCCAATCCGCGTCGGGCCCGTTGGCACGCCGATCGGTCAGATAGGCCGCTTCCGGGTGATTCTCCAGATATCCAACCTCGGAAACCAACCAGGCTTTGGCATATTCCCGAAG
>JBKPPU010000259.1:0-48668 GCA_046733695.1 Acidobacteriota bacterium | reverse complement strand
GACCTGCTGGCAAACGGCGTGAAGGGCATCGCCATCAGTCCTGTTGACCCAAAAAACCAGACCGGAATGCTTAATCGCGTTGCGGAGCAGGCATTAGTAGTGACGCAGGATAGTGATGCGCCGGACAGCAACCGCATGTGTTATATCGGCACCGACAACGTCGCCGCGGGACGCCAGGCCGGTCAGCTTCTCAAAGAAGCGTTGCCACAGGGCGGTAAGGTCATGGTCTTCGTCGGCACGCTTGACGCCGCCAATGCACGACAACGTTTTCAGGGGCTGAAGGAAGCGCTCGAGGGATCGAATATAACAATTATTGACACCCGCACCGACAACACCGATCGCGTGCGCGCAAAGTCAAACGCTTCCGACACTATCGTGAACAATCCTGACATTGCCGGAATGGTCGGGTTATGGTCCTACAACGGGCCGGCGATTCTTGCTGCGGTCAAAGAAGCAAATAAGGTCGATAAGATAAAGATTGTCTCGTTTGACGAAGAAGACGAGACGTTGAGTGGCGTCAAAGACGGCGCGATTTACGCCACCGTCGTGCAACAACCATTCGAATTTGGTTATCGTTCGATGGAACTGATGTCGAAAGTCTTGAACGGCGACAAATCGCAGATTCCGGCAAGCAAGCAGATCTTCGTTCCCACGCTCGCGATTAAGAAAGCCGACGTCGAGGAATTCACCAGGAAGCTCAACGCACTCCGTGGCCGTAGCTAGAATTCGCGTGGCAGAGAACACAGAGAACTAGTGACCCCTAATCCACCAATCCTCGAGATGGAGGGAATCAGCAAACGATTCCCAGGGGTTGTTGCGCTCGACAACGTCAGCCTGACAGTCGGTACAGGCGAGAACGTTGCGCTGATTGGTGAAAACGGCGCGGGAAAATCGACGCTGATGAAGATTCTCGGCGGCGCTATCTCACGCGATACCGGCACGATCAAGATCAACGGTCAGCCGGTCGAAATACGTTCACCGAGTGAAGCCAGTGCGCTCGGCATCGAGTTTATTCATCAGGAGCTCAGCGTTCTCGATAACCTCGATGTCGGCGCGAATATTTTTCTACGTCGCGAACCAACCTTCGGCGGGTTCCTCAAGCTCATCGATCGCAAACGCATCTATCGTGAGTCTGACGAGATTCTGCGCCGGCTCGGCATGGACGTTTCAAGTCGCACTCCATTAAGCCAGCTCTCACTGGCCCAGCAACAGCTCGTCGAGATTGCGAGAGCACTCAGCGCCGGCGCGCGCATCATCATCATGGATGAGCCGACGTCGAGTCTCACGTTAACTGAAACGCGGCGGCTGCTTGAAATCGTCAAAGATCTCAAGACTCATAACGTAAGTATCATCTACATCTCACATCGCATGCATGAAGTTGAGGAGACTGCCGATCGCGCGGTCGTGCTTCGCGATGGGAAAAACGCGGGCGAGCTTCAAGGCGCTGAGATCACTCACGAACGAATGGTCCGGATGATGGTCGGACGAGATCTCAAAGACTTCTTCAAGAGCGCCGCGGGTAATGGAGCGGGAACGCGCGAAGGCGGTTTTGAAGTACGCCGTTTGCGAACGATCAGGTACCCGAATCACACCATCTCTTTCAACGTTGGCAAGGGTGAAGTGCTTGGATTTGCCGGACTGGTGGGAGCGGGACGTTCGGAAGTTGCACGAGCAATCTTCGGGGTCGAAGAATCGTTTGACACGGAAGTCGCACTCAACGGGAAACCACTTAAAATAACGGGCCCTCACGACGCCATCACACACGGCATCTACCTCGTACCGGAAGACCGGCGGCTGACCGGACTCATTGTCGACTTCAACGTGCGTGAAAATATCTCGCTACCAAATCTCGAGAGTTATTCATCGGCAAAGATCATCAATCGGACAAAGGAAGCAAACGCGGCACGCGAAGCCGTGAAAGCAATCAATATCAAAACGCCGACGCCTGAGATGCGCGCTGCAAATCTCAGTGGTGGCAACCAGCAGAAGGTGGTGCTGGCGAAGTGGCTGACGTTTTCTCCGCGAGTTCTGATTTTTGACGAACCGACACGCGGGATCGACGTGGGCGCCAAGGCCGAGATTTATCAACTCATCCGCAAGCTTGCAAGCGAAGGCGTATCAGTGATCGTCATCAGCAGTGAGATGGAAGAGGTGCTCGGAATCAGCGATCGCATCGCAGTAATGCACGAAGGACGGCTAACCGGAATTCTCGAACGCGCTCAATTCAGTGAAGAAGCCGTCATGCGTCTCGCCACCGGCACCGGATAGCGCCACAAAAAACACAAGAAAGATTAGCCACAAAAAAGCACAAAAGGCACAAAATCATTTTTTATGAATTCTGCGGGTCAAAGGATTTCCGGGAATATTTCAATCGAGTACTCCAGCTCAGGCAAATCGCTTTTTGTGCATTTTGTGCCTTTTTGTGGCTAGTTCTTTTTGTGCTTTTTCGTGGCTAGAGAGGGCTTATGAAAAAAGAGCTTGGCATTTTTGTCCTGCTAATCGTTCTCTGCATCATCGTTTCGGTCATCAACCCAAACTTTCTGCTCGCGATTAATCTTCAGAATCTCGCGCGGCAGATTGGTGCGTTTGGCATCTTCAGCATTGGATTGGGTTTGGTGATCATCACCGGCGGCATCGAACTGTCAGTGGGTTCGATGATGGCTCTGCTCGGCGTGCTCTTGTCGATGATGCTCACTGAGTGGCACTTCGGCGTTGCCTTGGCAGTGCTGGCCTGTATCGGGACCGCGATGGCGCTGACGTTGGGCCATGGGTTGCTTATCACGCGTCTGAACATGCAGCCGTTCATCGTCACTCTGTGTGGTCTCCTGTTTTATCGCGGCCTCGCGCGCTTCATCACTAACGACGAGACAAAAGGATTCGGAACGGTTGCGGGACTCGATTTCCTTCGCTTTCTCGCGAATGGAAACTTCTTGAAGATACCGATGCCGTTTGTGCTCCTTTTGATCATTGCCGCGATTACCTGGGTCGTGCTGCATCGCTCCGTCTACGGACGTTACCTGTTCGCCACGGGCCGCAACGCAGAAGCAGCACGCTATGCCGGTATCAACACCAAATGGATCATCACACTCACCTACGTGATCGCGGGAGCACTGACAGCAATCTCCGGAGTGATCTTCGCTTTTTACACAAACTCCGTCTCGCCCGCGAATCACGGCAATGCTTACGAACTTTACGGAATCGCCGCGGCGGTGCTCGGCGGATGTTCATTGCGCGGCGGTGAGGGCTCGGTAGTCGGCGTACTGATCGGTACTGCCCTCCTTCAGGTTCTGCGTAATCTGGTTAACCTGCTAGGTATTCCCAGCTCGCTGGATTTTGCCGTGATGGGAGCAGTGATCTTGATCGGCGTGATGGCAGATCAGATCTTCACCGAGCGCCGGAATCGACGACAAATCGCGCTGATGCGTGAGAGTAGTGCACGTTAATGGAGAAACGAATGAGAGGAACATCGAGAGTTCTTATTGCCGCACTTTGGTTGTTGGCTATCGCGTTGGTCGCTCAGGCTCAGGGCACCATCACCAAACAGAGCTTTGGCAAGACCGACGCGGGCGAAAACGTCGATCTCTACACACTCCGTAACACGCACGGAGTCGAAGCGACGATCACCAATTACGGTGGCATCGTCGTTTCACTAAAAGTTCCCGATCGCAACGGAAAGTTTGACGACGTGGTGCTCGGCTTTAATAACCTCGACAACTATTTAAAGCCGGGTCCGTACTTCGGCGCACTCATCGGCCGTTACGGCAATCGTATTGCCAAGGGACGTTTCTCGTTGAATGGAGTCGAGTACAAACTCGCGGTCAATAACGGTGAGAACCATCTCCACGGTGGCATCAAGGGTTTCGACAAAGTCGTTTGGACCGGCAAAGAAATGAAAACCAGGTCCGGTCCGGCGCTTTCTCTGACTTACCTGAGCAAAGATGGCGAAGAAGGTTATCCGGGAAATCTCACCACGACAGTTGTCTATACACTGACGAATAACAACGAACTCAAAATCGATTATTCAGCGACGACCGATAAAGACACCGTCACAAACCTGACGCATCACTCGTATTTCAATCTCGCCGGGGAAGGCAATGGCGACATACTCAACACGCGTGTCACGATCAACGCGAATCGTTTTGTGCCGACTGATGCCGGATCGATTCCGCTCGGTGACTTGAGAAAAGTTTCGGGTACGCCGTTCGACTTTCTCACCGCGCACGCGATTGGGGAGCGGATTAACCAGGACGACGAACAACTGAAGTTCGGTAGTGGATACGATCACACGTGGGTGATCAATGGCCGGATGGGCGTGATGCGACTCGCGGCAACGGCTTATGAACCGACGAGCGGTCGCGTCATGCAGGTGTGGACCACCGAACCGGGCGTGCAGTTTTATACGGGAAATTTTCTTGATGGCACGCTGACGGGCAAGGCCGGGAAATCCTATCCGCGCCGCTCAGGTTTCTGTTTCGAGACCCAACACTACCCCGACTCACCTAATCAACCATCGTTCCCCACGACGACGTTGAAGAAGGGCGCGACTTACAAATCAACAACGATTTATAGGTTCAGCAGTAAACTGTGACATGATTTCACGATTTACATGATTTACAGGATGCATCTTGTAAATCCTGCAAATCTTGTAATCCTGTCTAACATGTCTCTGCAAATCATAGCGGTAGTCTCAGGCGCGCTTCGCACCCGCGGAATTGTTGCCTGTTCTCGAGCGTTAAAGTCCCACCGTGCGCTTCGGCAATCTGCCGCGACAACACCAACCCGATTCCCGATCCCTGCGCCTTCGTCGTAAAAAACGGCACGAACAGATTCGCAGTGTTCGCGAGACCCGGCCCTTCGTCACGCACCCAAACTTCCACCTGCCCGTTCTTTTGCTGCCAGCCAACATCGACGCTACCGCGCGTCTCCATCGACGCATCAACCGCATTGCGCACGAGGTTGATTAGCAACTGCTCCAGTTGGACATCGTCTCCACGTACGACCAGATCCGGCCCGGCAACAACATTCACGTGTAGCCGCTGCTCTAAATTCGCCACACGCGACACGAGTGCGCCGATCTTCAACGGCTCGAGTCGGGGTGGCGGCAGGCGCGCGAGTTTTGAATACGACTCGACGAAGCGTGCAAGCGAGTCTGCTCGCGACGAAATCACTGCAAGACCACGATGCATGTCGTCGCGCCAATCGGCCGGCTCCGGTTCCCTTCCCATTAAATCAGCCAGACTCCCCGCCACCGACTTGATTGGCGCCAGCGAATTGTTGAGCTCATGGCCCAACACACGCAACAGACGCTGCCAGGCAGTACGCTCTTCTTCACGAAGCGTCTGGCTCAAGTCAGTGAGCACGAGCAACTGGTGCTGTTGTCCACCTTCACGAAAAGTGCTGCGACGAATGTCCCAACGTCCGACGCCACCCGGAAAAACCATCTGCATTGTCTGCGGCGCAGCACCCGCAGACGAGTTGAGACAAGCGGAAAGTCCGAGCTCGTCGGCAGTACGACCTAACAGACGCGCCGCGGGTTGGGCCAACAGTTTTTCTCCCGATCGGTTGACGAGCTGCAATCGCTGTTCGCCGTCGAAGGCAAACACGGCGACGTCAATCTCAGCCATCACTGTGCGTAACAGCGCCGTGGCTTCCATTGCCCCGAGTCGCTGCTCGCGCAACGTCTGGCCGAGGTCGTTTACTTCCAGCATCACCTCGCCCAGCGCATCGCCTGTCAGCGCACGGCGTCCGCGAATCGAGTAGTCCCCCTCGCGAATCGCAGCAAGAATGTTTGAGAGCGTTTGGAGCGGGCGGACAATACGCGTTTTGAGATTGAAGGCGATGCCGAGCCACAACAGGACCAGCAGCAAGTCGACGGTCCATTGGATCTGCGCCGAGTAGCCGTCGTACCAGAGCAGCAAGGCAGACAGGGTAACGGCGGGGAAACCGGCGAGGAGAGCGAGGATCGTGATGCGTCCTTCGAATTTCAGACGGCCGCGTTTGAGTTCCGGATCGAGCGAGGAGAACGGTGTCGGCGGCTTAACGGGCGTACTCACAGCCACATAATAGCCACAAAAAGGCACAAAAGGCACAAACCAGCAGGTCGGTTACCGGGATTTTTTCTTTTGTGCTTTTTGTGCTTTCTTGTGGCTAAGATCCGAGGCCGTATTTTTGCAATCTGCGGTAGAGGGCGCTGCGGCTCAGACCAAGGGCTTCGGCGGCGCGGTTGGCGTTTCCTTCGAAGCGTGCGAGGGCCTTCTTGATGAGCAGGCGTTCGGCATCTTCGAGGCTCATCTCTTCGAGGCGCGCAGATAGACGCGCGTCAGGTGTGGCTTCGAGCGCGAGATCGAACGCCGTCACGATGTTTCCCGGGCTCATCAACACTGCTCGTTCGACCACGTGGTCCAGTTCGCGCACGTTGCCGGGCCAAAGATGATGGCGCAGAGCATCGAGCGCTTCCGGCGTGAAGCCCATGATCGGACGGCGATAGCGTTCGCGATGGAGTTTCAGAAAATGCTCGGCAAGGACTGGAATGTCTTCGAGTCGATCGCGCAGAGGCGGAAGACGAATCTCGACCGTGTTGAGACGGAAAAGCAGGTCCTGGCGAAAGCGACCCTGCGCAACCTCCGCATGAAGATCGGCGTTCGTGGCGGACAACAAACGCACGTTTACTTTCTGCGTCTTCGAAGATCCGACGCGTTCAAATTCGCCCGTCTCCAGCACTCGCAATAGTTTCGCCTGCAGGTTCAGCGGCACGTTCCCAATCTCGTCGAGAAAGAGTGTGCCGCCGTCGGCAAGCTCGAAGCGACCGACGCGATCGCTCTTAGCGTCAGTGAACGCACCGCGCACGTGTCCAAACAACTCGCTTTCGAAAACTCCCTCGGCGAGTGCGCCGGCGTTCAGAGAGACTAACGGCTTCGAACGACGTGATGACATCGAGTGAAGCAGTCGTGTGATCACTTCCTTGCCGGTGCCGTTCTCACCGGTGATCAGTACGTTCGCATCTGCCGGGCCGATTCGTTCGACGAGGTTGAGCACCGACTTCATTGCCGGCGAATCAGCAACGACTTGTGGCAGGTCGTTCGTCTCCGCCGCACTGTCGCGCAACGCCATGTTCTCGGCTTCAAGACGGCGACCGCGCCGCAGCGCTTCACCTAGCTCGACCTGTGTACGCAGGACGGCCAAAAGGCGCGCGTTGTCCCAGGGCTTTTGGATGAAGTCCCGCGCACCACGCCGCATTGCTTCGACCGCGAGATCGACGCTGCCCCAGGCCGTCATGACAACCACCGGAAGAGTCGGATCCGCAGCTCGAATTCGCGAAAGCAGATCCAGACCTTCGCTGCCCGACGTTGTATCACGCGCATAATTCAAGTCGATCAAAACCACATCGAACTCATGCGTATCGATAGCTCTGAGCACACCTTCAGGCGACGAAGCGCTTTCAATCTGAAAACGCTCGCCTTTCAATAGAAGACTCAACGCCGCAAGGACGTCAGCCTGATCGTCAGCGATTAGAATGCGAGGCATAGATTGGGATAATGCCACGGATCAATCCGTTAATAAAATCAGCGTCATCCGTGGCTTCATTCGTACCGTAGTGCCACGAGCGGATCGACACGCGTAGCCCGTCGCGCCGGAATCGAGCACGCCAGCACTGCCGTGCCGAGCGATACCAAAACCACCACTACATAAGTCGCAGGATCCGACGCCGTTACACCGAACAACATACTCGACATCCACCGCGTCAGCCCAAACGCTCCCGCCAAACCGATTACGGTCCCGATCAGCGTGAGCAACAGTCCTTTGCGCATCACCATCAGCAGAATCCCCGGTCTGCGCGCGCCCAGCGCCATGCGGATTCCGATCTCCTGCGTTCGTAACGTAATCGAATACGAAATCACGCTGTAAATTCCAACCGTTGCGAGCAGCAGCGCGATCGCCGCAAATACTCCGAGCAGGATCGTGTTGAAGCGACGCGGCGCGGTGGTTGTGCTTATCACTTCCTCCATCGTTTTCACGCTTACTACTGCCTGATGCGGATCGATGCTCGACATCTCTTTGCGAATACCCGCCATCAACGCCGGCGTCGGAAGCGCGCTGCGTACAAACAGGTAACGATGTCGTTGCGTTGAAACTACTCGCGAGGTGTACCAGTCAGGCTCAGCTTTCGAATCAAGCGCCCGATGAGGAACATTTTGTGCGATTCCGATAATTTCTATCCACGGATTACCCGGACGCGGCAGACCGAGCGTGATACGACGTCCAATCGGATCCTGATTCGGGAAATAGCGCGACACCAGTCTCTCATTAACCACAGCAACCGGCTGAGCGCCCGCTTCTATGTCCTGAGGAGTAAAGTCGCGTCCTTTGATTATCGAGATACCGAGTGTTCTGAGGTAACCCGGACCCACCACTTGCCAACCGGCCGCCGTCAGATTTGCTGCGTCGAGTTGGCGGCCCTCGATCGCAAAGGGATCACTGTTGCCACTTCCGCTCAGTGGCTGCCGCGTGCTGAAACTCGCAGACTGCACACCCGGCAAAGACTCAACGTGGGCCACCAGTTGCCGGTAATAGTCCGACGCTCGCTCCGGTTCCTCATAACTGTTAGACAGATCGATCTCAACACTCGTTAGCTGATTCGCGACAATGCCCGGATTAGTCTGATGCAGACGCAATAGACTCTTAACGAGCAACCCGCAACCAACCAGCAACAAAACCGCGAGCGAAACTTCGGCAACTACCAGGATGCTATTCCACTGTGGCCGCTGCCCACCACCGGCCTGACGTGGGTTGCGCAACGCTTCCTGAAGGTCGAGTTTCGACGCCGGCCACGCCGCTACTAAACCAAAACCAACACTGATCGCGGCCACGGCCAATGCCATGAACCCAAACACACGCGCATCGATGCTGACTTCGTGTGCACGCGGTACGATCGATGGTCCGAGTGTGGCGAGGAGCCCGATGGCCCAGTTCACAAAAACCAGTCCCAGAGCCGCCGCAAGCACCGAGAGCAACAACCCTTCAACCACGAGCTGACGGGCAATCTGCCAACGACTCGCCCCGAGCGCCGCACGAATTGCGAGCTCCCGATGGCGCTTCGCCGAACGCATCAACAGAAGATTGGCGACATTCGCACACGCAATCAGCAGTAACAATCCGACTGAAAACAGCAACACCAGCAACGCGCGCCGGCTGCCGCCTACAATTTCCTCGCGCAAAGGCATAACGGTGATGTGCCAACCACCATCTTCACCATTTGGACCACGATATCCGGGCTGCTCGCGTTCCCACGTTCCGGCGAGCGCGTTCATGTGCGCGCGCGCCTGTTCGAGAGTGACGCCAGGTGCGAGTCGCGCGAGAATGTTCAGATAATAAGGACCGCGCCGGCCCGCTTGCCAAATCTCGCGCTGGTTCAGTGGCACCCAAACATCAGCCGGCTCAGTCCAGGAAAAACTGGGATGGGGAAACTGAAAACCAGGCGGCATCACGCCGATGACGGTGTAGTTCTCACCATCGAGCACCATCTTTGAATTGATGATGTTGCGATCGCCGCCAAAGCGTCTCTGCCAGAACGCCTCATTCAAAACAACCTCGTGCTCTTCATCGTTCGCGAACAGCCGGCCAATCGACGGTTGTGTTTCCAGCATAGAAAAGAGATCGGTGGAGACAACGCTGCCGCGAATGCGCTCGGGCTCACCTCCCGATAAGAGGTTGAAACTGTGTTCCGCATAAGCGGCAACAGAGTCGAATACCTGCTTCTGATCGGCATAATCGCTATACTCAGCGGCTCTAGCAGACAGGCGTTCGATATTCAGCGCGCGGAAATTTCCCCAAATGACTGTCAGGCGATCTGAGTTGTGGAGCGGGACTGGTCGGAGCAGAACTGCATTAACGACACTGAAGATGGCGGTGCTTGAGCCGATTCCGAGCGCAAGCGTAAGCACCACCACGGCTGCAAAGCCCGGTTGTTTCAGTAAAGTTCGCAATGCATATCGTAAGTCAGCCACGGATTACTCATAGCGCAATGAGATCGTCGGTTCCACTTTCGTCGCCCGTCGTCCCGGCAGGTAACAAGCAAGCAGCGCGATGCCGATGAGCAAGATCGAGATCGCACTATAGGTCGTCGCGTCAGTTGGCTCAACTCCGAAGAGCATTGTCGCCATCAAACGCGTCAGCAGAAACGCACCTACGAGCCCGATGCCAACGCCGATCAGCGCGAGCTTCATTCCGTGGCCCAGGATCATCTTGAACACGTCCAACGGTCGTGCGCCAACGGCCATCCGTATCCCAATCTCGTGTGTGCGTTGCGTGACGGAGTAAGACATCACGCCGTAAATGCCAACAATCGCGAGCACTAAAGCAATACCTGCAAAAAGACTCAACAGCGTCAGATTCAAACGTTCCGGCGCCACAGACTCGGCACGAATCTCGTCCATCGTGCGCACGCTGTAGATTGGCTGATTCGGATCGAGCTCGCGCACGGCGCCGCGAATCGACGACATCAATTGATTTGCATCGGAAGCGCCTTTAATCACCACCGTCATCCCACCCAGCGGCACCTGATTGAACGCAAAGTAACCCTGCACGCGATCGCTGTTCTGATTGAGACTCTCCATCTTGACGCGTCCCACGACACCAAGCACTTCCAGCACAGGTGATTTAGGATCCGCGCCCATCCTGACGCGCTTCCCGACAGGGTCTTCGTTCGGCCAGTAGCGCTTCGCAAACTCTTCGTCGATAACGATGGAGTTCAATCCCGCGCCTTGTTTCTCAACCTCGGTGAGTTTACTGAGATCGCGCCCGGCAAGATGCGATCGATCGTCGCGATCGTTGAAGACACGCCCACGCAACACGGGAATGTTCATTACTTTGAAGTAATCCGGCGTGACCAAACACGCTTCCATCAGTGGCGTTTGATCGCGCGGCGGAAGCGGTCGCCCGTCAATCACAAACGACGTCTGCCAGCCGTTGTTTCCGAGTGGCAGTCCCGAGGCTGCGGCAGTCGTCTCCACACCCGGCAGAGCACGAATGTTCTCCAGCAGATGATTGTAGAAAGAACTGCGCGTCTCCTCGGTCGCATATTTCTTCTCGGGCAGCGAGATGCTGAAGCTGGTCAGATGTTCGTGAGAAAAACCGGGATTCACTTTCTGCAGCAGATAAAAACTACGAATCAGTAGCCCGGCGCCAATCAACAGTACGAGAGTCGTAGCCACTTCCACCACCACGAGTGAGCTACGCAACCACTGCCGCCCACTCGTGCCACGGCCGCTCTCCTTCAGCGTCTCATGCACATCTACATCTCCTGCCTGAATCGCGGGAATCAAACCGAAGAGAATGCCGGTTAGAAACGAAATTCCAACCGTAAAGGCGAGTACTTTCCAGTCGAGTCCAATCTCGCGCGATCTCGGAATCGCATCCGGACTGACATACAAAATCAGATCGACACCCAAGCGTGCCAGCACGAGTCCAATGCCTCCGCCGATCAGTGACAACAAGATACTTTCAGTCAGCAACTGTCTCGCGATGCGCCAACGACTCGCACCGACCGCAGTGCGAATCGCCATCTCTTTCCTGCGTGCTGTCGCACGTGCGAGCAAAAGGTTTGCAATGTTCGCGCAAGCGATCAGGAGTACAAACCCGACGGCGCCGAAGATGACCCACAACGCACGACGCACATCGACGACGAAGATCTCGAGCAATGGTCGCAGCCTGACACGATTTGACGCATTGCTATCCGGATACTGCTTTTCGAGATTCGCGGCGATGTTGTTCATATCAGCATTCGCCTGCTCGAAAGTGGCGCCCAGCTTCAAGCGCGCCACGCCATACAAGCCCGGATGATTGCCGCGCTCTTTCCAGCTCGGTTGATCCGAAAGCTGGCCCACGGGCACCCACATCTCCGCGCGGCTCGGATAAGCAAACGACTGCGGCATGATTCCGATAACCGTGTAGCTCTTGCCGTTGAGTGTGATTGCCTGGTTGAGAATGCTGCTCTGTCCGCCGAAACGTCGTTGCCACAACGGGTAACTCAAAACAACAACAGGAGTGCCGCCCGGTTTATCCTCGTCATTGGTAAAGACGCGGCCCTGTGCTGCATTAACACGCAAAACGGAAAACAGATCAGCAGAAACCTGACCGGTGACGATCCTCTCGGCTTCGCCTGTGCCGGTGAGGTTGTAGCTGGCGCGATTGTAGACGCCCATTTTTTCAAACGTCTGATTGTGCTCGCGCCAGTCAATGAAGTTTGGATAAGAGATCGACATCTCATCGAGCACGGGGCTCATCTCGTTGAGGAATACAAGGCGGTCGGATTCAGGGTAAGGCAACGGACGGAGCAGCACTGCATTCACGACACTGAATATCGCAGTGTTCGCACCAATGCCCAGTGCGAGCGCAATGATCACGATGACCGTGATGCCCGGATTCTTGAGCAACATGCGCGCGCCATAACGGATGTCCTGCCAAAGTGTATTCATCCCCAAACCTCCTATCCACAGATTACGCAGATTCCACAAAATATTCTGTGTAATCTGGGATGGTTTTACTCGTATCTCAATGCCTCGATAGGGTCGATCTTCGTAGCTCTTCGTGCGGGAATAAAACAAGCAACGAGGGCCACGAAAGCCAACAACGTCGTCACGCCGGCAAACGTCAGCGGATCGGTTGCACTGACCGGGAACGGGAGCTCGAGTTCAAGTAATGAACTGGTCAACACTCGCGTCAGCGCGACGGACAACAACAAGCCCAACGCGAGTCCAGCGATGACCAAAACCATTCCCTGCCAAACCACCATCTTCAGAATGTCTTTTCGCAGCGCGCCCAGCGCCATGCGAATGCCGAGCTCGCGCGTGCGTTGCGCTACCGAATAAGAAATGATCCCATAGATACCGAGCGACGCCAGCAGCAATGCCATCAGACCACAGGCGCCCATCAACACCGCGAGAATGCGAAACGGATACAGCCCGACTGCGAAGTACTCACCCAAAGTTTGCACGTCCGCGAGAGGAATTCTCGGATCGAGTTCGCGAACGGCATTGCGCACGGGCGCAACCAAACTCCTCGGATCGCCGGTCGTGCTAACCAGCATCATAGTGTTCCTTCGACTTGACTGTAGCAATGCCACGGTAAAGAAAGGACGCAGATCTTTCTGGAACGACTGCCACTGATCATCATGAACGATGCCGACAATCTCGCATGATTCCTTTCGCACCCCGTCACCATCATCGGTGACCGCAAACTTCGTAAGATGCTTTCCGAGCGCGGCTCTTCCGGCAAAATACTTTTGCACGAAGGCTTCATTGACGATAGTCACGCACGGCGCGCCGTCGCGGTCCCGTTCGTCAAACTCTCTGCCCTGCACGACGGGCACTCTCATGTTGCTGAAGTAATGTGGCCCGGCGGTGAAAACGTCGACCTGCAGATCCTCGCCCGGCTGCGCCGCGTATCCCTCGATTTCTGTAGTCGAGCGCGCACGTCCGAGGAACCCACCCTGCGGTTGGTCCACGAGAGTCACCGATTGAACTCCGGGCAAAGCACCAACTCGCTCTGACATTTGACGGAAAAACTCGTGAGCTTTTTGCCGATCGTACTGCTCCGGGTTCAGAGCTACCGGCGCGACGAGCAGATTGTCTGAACTGAAACCCACACGCGTGGGCCGAATCTTTTCCAGACTTCGCAACACCAAACCGGCGCCGACCAGAAGCAGCAACGAAAAAGCGACCTGGGCCACTACCAACGCCTGGCGTCCCCGCGACTTGCGATAAAGACCGCTCGCCGCACTCGAGTCGTCCTTCAAAACAGTTGAGACGTCAGCTCTGGAACTCACTAAAGCAGGCGCAAGTCCAAAAAATATTCCGGTGACGGTTGAAAACGTGACCGTGTAAAGCACGACATGCCAGTCGAGGCGAAGGTCGAGAGCGACGCGAATACCTTCCGGCAATGCAGGCATAAACGAAACCAACAGATTGAGCAGCCACACGGCGAGCAGTATTCCGGCGGCGCCAGCGATCATGGAAAGCAACACACTCTCTGTGAGTAACTGTCGAACGATCCGAAATCGACTCGCTCCGATTGCGAGACGCACCGCGATCTCTCTACGTCGCGTCACCGCACGAGCAAGCAACATGCTCGCGAGGTTGATACACGCAATGAGCAGCACCAGGTTGACGATGACAAACACCAGGCCAAACACGGCGTACGCGGCGGATTGTGCCGACGGATGAATACGCGTCTCACTCTCGGGCAACACCGAAATGGCTTTCGCACTCACACGGCCTGTCGAATCCTTTTTGTCCATCCACTCTTGCGGATGGGCCGCTTGCATCTCGCGCGTGAGCAAATCGAAACGCGCGCGCGCCTGTGAAAGAGTTGTTTCCGGTTTCAACCTGCCGACAAGAACAAGGCCACGATCATCGTGCGTGAGAATTCTGTCGCCACTCGAATTCAACGCCGGCATCATCATCATCGGAACCCAGATCTCGGCTGAGAGGCCGCGCATCATGCCTGTGTACTGTGGCGGCGCGACTCCGATTACGGTTAAAGGCTGGTCGTTGAGAGTGATCGTTTTGCCGATCAGTTCGGGATCGGAGTTGAAGCGTCTCTGCCACAAGCTATGTGAGATAACTGCGACGGGCTTTTGACGCGGCACGAGATCTTCGTCGGCGGCAAAGGTCCTTCCCTTTTGTGCTGGAACTCCTAAGACGTCAAAGTAGTTTCCCGATACGGCTTCGCCCCAGATCGACTCGACCTGGCCTGCGTCGCCGAACCGGAACTGCTGCATGCTGTACGCTGCAAGTCCTGACAGAACGTCGTTGCGATCGCGGAGTTCGAGGTAGCTGGGATATGAAGTGCTCTGATAAGGCTGTTCACCTTCACCGACGTAAAGTTCAACCACCTGGTCCGGACGCGCGATCGGACGCGGGCGCAGAAACATCGAATTGATGAGACTGAAGATGGCAGAGTTTGCGCCGATACCAACTGCGAGTGAAATCACCGCAACCAGCGTAATCCCCTTACCCTTCCAAAGCATCTTCGCGCCATAGCGCACATCGTTGAGCAACGTCTGCATTAGTTATATTTGTCCTACTTGGATAGCGTCAGTACCACCTCGCGGTAGCGGGTGAGTACGCCGTAGGCTTCAATACAAAAACGCTGCGCGGCACCCACCCGCTACCGCGAGGTGGTTCTGACTGTTTCCATGAGCGATTATTCATACCGCAGCGCGATCAACGGGTCGACTTTCGTCGCGCGACGCGCGGGAATGTAACAAGCCAAAAGCGCCACCACCGCCAGCACGCCTGCAACGACAACGAACGTCGTTGCATCGTTCGGCGTGACACCGAACAACAATCCGCGCATCAGACGCGTCAACGCAAACGCGCCCACAAGACCAATCAGTTCGCCGGCAATGGCCAGCATCATACCCTGTCGCAGCACGAGCTTCAGCACGTCGCCGACTTGTGCGCCGAGCGCCATGCGGATTCCCATCTCCTGCGTTCGTTGTGTGACGGCGTGCGACAATAGTCCGTATATACCGACAGCCGAAAGCAACAGCGCGAGACCACCAAACAATCCCATCAACAACATGTTGAGACGACGCTGAGCAATGCTGTCGTCAACCACCTTTTCCAACGTCTTGATGTTTGAGAGCGGCTGGTTGGGATCGATTGACAACACGACCTGTCGCACAGCGCCAACGACGGAAAGCGGATCCGTCGTGGTGCGCACCATGAGCGTCATATCCTGCAACGGAGCTTGTGACGCCGGCAGGTAGTAGGCCGGTTCCGAAGGCGCGTCGAGCCCGGCGAGTTTCACGTCGCGGACAATCCCGACAATCTCGAACGAAGTCAGCTTTTGACCTCGCCAGATTCGTCCCGGTGGTCCAGACTTCATCCTGTGGCCCAGCGGATTCTCATTAGGAAAGTAATGCTTCGCGAACGATTCGTTGATGATCGCGACGCCGGGATGATCCGGGTCATCCTGGGGCGTGAATCTCCGACCGGCCACGAGCTTCAAACCGACGGTATCAAAATAGTCTGGTCCAACTGGGATGAAGTTAGCCGATTGACGTGGACTGTCAGCCGAGACCACTCGACCTTCGATCTCGAATTCATCAAGCCAGTTTGAGGCCAACGGATGATCGTAAGCGATGGTGGCGTTCTTAACTCCCGGAATCGAGGGAACGCGCTCGAGCAACTGGTTGTAGAAGTTGTTGATCTGCGTGTTCTCCGAATACTTCGCAAATGGCAGTATCAGTTCCGCGGTCAACACTCCCTCGGATTGAAATCCAGGATCGACGCGCTGTAATATCCAGAAACTTCTAATCAATAACCCCGCGCCGATTACCAGCATCACTGCAATGCTGACTTGAAACACAACCAAAAGCTGCCGGAACCGCAAGCGACCTGCGCCAGGCCCTGATGTGCGCCCACTTTGTTCCAATGCAGTGTTCAAATCGGGCTTGGAAGCTTGCCATGCGGGTACTAATCCAAAGATCAGACAGGTACCAAGCGAAATCAAAATCGTGAACCCAAGCACTCGCCAATCGAGACTCACGTTCGCCAGACGCGGGATTCCCGCAGGAACAAATTGCAACAACGCCTTCGTTCCCAACGTCGCCACCGTGAGTCCGACTGCTGTTCCGAACAGCGAAAGCAATATCCCTTCGATGAAAAGCTGCCGGACCAGTCTGACGCGACCGGCTCCCAAAGCCGCACGAATTGCAATTTCTTTACTACGTCCTGCATGTTGGGCCAACAACAGCCCCGCGACATTAGCGCACGCGATCAGTAACACGAGAGCAACGGCGCCCAGCAACGTCAACAAAGCCGGCCTGACGTTTCCAGTAACCTCGCTCATGAATGGACTGACGATAATTCCCTCGCCCCGATTAGCCGGATATTCCTTTTCGAGCCGCGCGCCTATCGTGTCCATTTCGGTCGTTGCCTGCTGGAGCGTGACGCCGGGTTTGAGCCGCGCCACCACCCCGAGCACGTGAGCCGTTCTCACTCCAGCCCAGCCTGCCGTGAACGACATTGGTATCCAGAAGTTTTGTTGTTGCTCATCGAAGGCGAGCCGCCCGGCAGTTTGCGGTGAAACGGGATAGATCCCGCTCGGCATGACGCCTACGACTGCATAACTCGTGCCATCGAGCGTGATATTCCGGTTGATGATATTTCGGTCGGCGCCGAAGCGTCGCTGCCAAAACGAATAGCCGAGTATTACGACCTGCCCTTTGTTGGGTTCATATTCTTCCGGCGCAAACGAACGGCCCAAAAACGGCTCGACACCCACGACGCCAAAATAACCCGAGCTCACCCGGCCTCCGGTGAGTTGCTCAGGCTCGCCAACGCCGGTCAACGCCGCTGAGCCCTGTCCAAACGCGGCGATGTCTTCGAAGACTGTGTTCTGTTTCTTCCAGTCGAAGAAGTTTGCAGGAGAAGTGCGCCAGCGACCGTGTTCCGGGACTCGTTCCCAGAGAGCGACGAGCCGATCGGGATCCCGGTACGGCAGTGGGTTGAGCAACACCGCATTCACGACACTGAAGATCGCGGTGTTTGCACCGATGCCGAGCGCGAGTGTCAGCACTGCGATTGCGGTGACGCTCTTATGCTTCGCGAGCATGCGAAGGCCGAATTGAAGATCCTGAAAGAGTGTGTTCATCGTCGTAATATGTCCTATAGGTCCAATAGGACCTATTCATAGCGCAGCGCCACGAGCGGATCGACCTTCGTCGCGCGGCGTGCGGGAATGTAACAGGCCAGTAGCGCTGCCATCGCCAGCAGAATCGCATCGAGCACAAATATCAATGGATCCCTGGCGCTAACTTCGTAGAGTAACGAAGACAACACCCGTGTGGCAGCGAAAGCCGCCACCAAACCAACAATGATCCCAATCAACGCGAGTTTGAAACCATTACGCATAATCAGCGCCAACACGTCCCTGGTGCTCGCACCCAGAGCCATACGCACACCAATCTCACGCGTGCGTTGGACCACTGAAAACGCCATGATGCCGTAGATTCCAATCGCAGCGAGTACTAGCGCCAACGCAGCAAACAAACCCAGAATGAACATATTGAAGCGCCGCGGCGCGACCGAATCCGAAATGCGCTGGTCCATCGTCATCAGGCTGTAAATCGGCTGATCGCGATCGAGCGCCGCTACTTCGCTGCGCATGGCGGGTGCGAGCAGCAACGGATCGCCCTTTGTGCGCACGGCAAGATACAGTGCCGGTACATTGCCATCGGCAAACAGCGGCTGGAATGCAGGAATGTAAATCTCTGCGTGATCCTGGATGTCGAGGCCGCGATGCTTCACGTTTCCGACGACGCCCACGATCTCGTACCACTTCGGATTGTTGTTTTGGAAAGAGATGTGTTTGCCGAGAGCGTTGTCGTTGGGCCAGAACTTACGCGCGAAGGCGCTGTTTATAATCGCTACCTGCGGCGTGTCGGGTAAATCGCGTCGCGTAAAATCTCGTCCGCTGAGCAGCGGGATCGACATCGCACGAAAGTAACCGGGAGTTACAAACCTGACTTGTTCGTCCGGTCGAGCATGACCTGCAGCCGTAGGCTGATCCTGGATCGAGAAACTTCGATCACCACCGCCACCGCCAAACGGCAACAGGTTGATCGCGCCAACCGATTCGACTTCCGGCCGTGCCTCGAGTTGATCTAAAAGCTGTTGGAAAAATGTGTGGCTCTTAGTGAACGTCTCGTACTTAGTCGACGGCAGTGCAATGCGCATCGTCAGCAAGTTGGCCGGATCAAATCCGGGTTTGACTTCCTGCAGACGCAACAGACTCTTCACCATCAAGCCCGAACCGATCAGCAACACGAGCGAAAGCGCGAACTCGGAAACGACCAGCAGGTTTCTCAATTTGAGCCGGCGTGAGGCGTCGCCGCCGCGGCCGGCTTCCTTCAAGACGTCGTTAAGATTTGTCCGTGCTGCCTGAAACGAAGGCGCAAGTCCGAACACGATTCCGGTCAGCAGCGAAGTGCCGAGCGTAAAGAGGACCACGCGATAGTCCAGTTTGATCTCTTCCAGTCTTGGCGTATCTTTCGGCATCAGAACGACGAGCGCTCGTACGACCCAAACCGCCAGCGTCAATCCCAACGCGCCGCCAATGAACGACAGCAAAAGACTCTCAGTCATAAACTGGCGCACGACACGAGCGCGGTTTGCTCCGAGTGCGGCGCGAATCGCGAACTCGCGGTACCGGGACGTCGCGCTTGCCAGTCGCAGGTGAGCGACGTTCGCACACGCAATCAACAATACGAGACCAACGGCGCCGAGCAATACCAGCATCGCTCGTCGCAAGTTGCCGACCAGCTCTTCATGCAGAGAACGAATACTCGCGCTGAAGCCGCCGCGATATGTAGACACATGCTCTTGTGAAAGCCGTGTAGTTACCGTGTCGAGATCTGCCTGCGCCTGCGAGTGGGTGATGCCCGATTTCAGACGGCCAATCACATTAAGAAAATGCGAGCCGCGATTGTTTTCCTCGAGCAGATCGGGCGTGAACGCGAGTGGAATCCACGCTTCCGTGTCTCGGTCGGGAAAATGAAAGTTCGCAGGCATCACACCGACCACTGTTAGCGTGCGACCGTCGAGTTGGATCGTCTTGTTGATTACACTCGAGTCGCCACCGAACCGTCGCTGCCATAGCGAATCGCCGAGTATCACAACCGTATCGTTGCCCGTTTCGTCTTCTTCGCTCCTGAAATTCCGACCGAGCTGAGGTTGCACGCGGAGTGCTGGAAACAGATTCGCCGAGATAGTGGCGCCGCGCACTCGCTCAGGCTGATCGACACCCGTCAGATTCAGGCCTTGAATGGCATACGCAGCGATCTGTTCAAACGCCTGGCACTGCTGCTGAAAGTCTCGAAACTCAAGCGCCGAGATCTCGATCTCCTCGAGCCCGGTCTTGTGCAAATTGCCCCAGACCACCATCAGTCGTTCAGACTCGGGATACGGCAGCGGCCGCAACACCACCGCATTCACGACACTGAAGATCGCGCTATTCACACCGATGCCGAGCGCGAGGGTCAGCAGCGCAATCCCGCTGACGCTCTTGTGCTTCCAAAGCATCCGCGAGCCGTATTGAAGATCATTCATCATTGGAGTTTGGCCTTTACTTGGACACAGTCAGAACCACCACGCGGTAGCGGGTGGGTACGAAGTCGAAGCGCTCGGAAAAGGCTGCGCACCCACCCGCTCCCGCGTGGTGGTTCTGACCCTATCCAACAAACTACTCGTAGCGAAGCGCCACGAGTGGATCGACCTTCGTCGCGCGGCGTGCGGGAATGTAGCAGGCCAGGAACGCCACAAACACGAGCAGCAGCGGCACCGCGACAAACGTCAACGGATCAGACGCCTTAACGCCAAACAGCAACGAACTCATCAGACGCGTCAGTGCAAAAGCACTCGCCAACCCGATCACAACGCCAACGAGCGTCAATCCCATTCCCTTCATCAACACCAGAATTAGAATGTCACGCGGCGTCGCGCCAAGCGCCTGTCGCACGCCGATCTCGTTTGTGTGCTGTGTAACGAAGTAAGCCAGCACACCGTAAATCCCCAGCGACGCCAGCAGCAACGCCAGCAGCGCGAACCCAACCAGCATGATCATTCCCATCCGTCGCTGCGCAGCCTCGGTGCCGAGCAACTCCTCCATCGTCGCCACATTGGAAATCGGCTGGTCCGGATCGACATCACGAATGATCTGCCGCACTGAACCCACTACATTCGATGTGTCGCCACTCGTCCGGATCGCGAGGTCGCGCGGTATAAACCAAACGTTGTGGTTGATCTGCTGGTACGGCAAATACATCTCCGCCTTCACCGGCTCATCCAGTCCCATCTGGCGAATGTCTCCGACGATGCCAACAATCTGCGTCCACGGAGTAGCGGGATCGTCAGGATCACCGACCTTGAAACGGCGGCCCAGCGCATTCTCCCCCGGCCAGTACTGTCGCGCCATCGTCTCGTTGATGATCGCAACGGGCATCGACTGCGCATTGTCGTGGCTGTCAAAGTAACGACCCTGACGCAGCGGGATATTCATCGTCTTCAGATAGTCAGCACTAACCTGACGATGATTCGCGTCGTACGCCATGCCCGGAATCGGCGTTTTGGTTCCTTCGGGAAAGAAACCGCTCGTGCCACCCTTCCATGAGAGCGGAACGGAAGTGCTGTAACCCGCAGACACAACTCCCGGCAAATGCTCGACGCGTTGCAGCACCTGTTGGTAGAAGTTGTCGCGCAGTTGTGGCTCTTTGTATTTCTCGCGCGGCAGGATGGTGCGCATCGTCAGAATCTTCTCGGGTTCAAGCACTGAATACTGCCGGAAGAGTTGGAAGAGTGTTTGGATCAGCAGGCCCGCGCCAACCAGAAGCACGATCGAAAGCGCCACTTCAAAAACGATCAGGGTACTGCGTAAACGACCAGTCGCAGTTGCACGCGTACTGCTCTGCTTCAAAGCGTCGTTCAGATCAAACTTCGCCGCCTGAAGCGCAGGAACAAGACCGAAGATAATTCCGGTGACGATCGAGATCGCGAGCGTGAAGACCAGTATGCGAACGTCTAACTTCAGACTCGCCGACAGAGTCATCTGCTCAGGAATGAGTCCCTGGAGAAAAGTAAAACTCGCATACGCCAAAACAGATCCCAGCACACCAGCGACGATGGCCAGCAATAAACTCTCGGTCAGCAGTTGTCGAACAACGCGAATCCGCGCCGCACCCAACGCCATGCGCAAAGCAATTTCGCGCCTGCGAGCAACTGCGCGCGCCAGCAACAGACCAGCGACGTTCGCACATGCGATCAGCAACACGAAAGCGACTGCGACCAGCAACACCGTGAGGGAACCACGCGATTGGCCGACTAACTGATCGCGCAACGGCATCACGACTGCGCCGAGCTTGCCGTCAAAAGTCTCGCCAGGATGGTCCGTAGCAATTCGTCGCATCACGGCGTTCATGTCCGCCTGTGCCTGCGCCAGGACCACGCCCGGCTTCAGACGCGCGACTACCTGCAGATAGTGTCCGCCACGATTCGCGAGCTCCTCCTGGTCCAACGCGAGCGGCACCCACAAACGCACGTCGTTCTCGAGAAACTGAAAACCCGCCGGCATTACACCGACGACCGTGTGCTTCTGCCCGTTAAGAAGAATTTCGCGATTGATAATGCCGCGGTCGGCGCCGTAACGACTCCGCCAGAGGCTGTAGCTAAGCACCGCAACCTTGTTGCCGCCGGGTCGATCCTCCTCGGGGAGAAAGCCGCGCCCGAGTAGCGGCTGCACGCCGAAGAGCTGGAAGAAATTTGCGTTAACTGAATTCGCCTGAATGCGCTCAGGCTCGCCGTCGCCAGTGAGATTGAAACTGTCCGAAGAAGCAGCCGCCATGTCGGAGAACGACTGGTTCTGATTCTTCCAGTCGACGAAGTTGGCCGGAGCGGGTGTGTTTGTCGGAAAGCCCGCGAACGATGCCTCTTCCCAAACGACCACCAACTGTTCGGGATCGCGGAACTGAAGCGGCCGTAACAGCACCGCATTGACGACGCTGAAGATGGCCGTGTTGGCGCCGATTCCGAGCGCGAGTGTGATGAGAGCAATAACCGTAAATCCGGGCCTCTTTAGCAGACCACGCACACCATAGCGAATGTCTTTTAGTAATGTTTCCATGAGATTTATTTCCAATTTCCAATTGCCAATTGCCGATTCAATGAAGAAACACCGCGAGCGTTCTAAATGTGACTATCACAATTGGCAATTGGCAATTGGAAATCGGCAATCACCTGAGCGCTTCGAGCGGGTCGATCTTTGCGGCCCGGCGCGCCGGCACGATCACGGCAACGAGAACCACAACTGCCAGCACCAAAGCGACCGCAACAAAAGTCACCACATCGATCGGCTTCACACCAAACAGCAATGTCGTCATATATCGTGTCACCGCAACTGCACCGGCAGTCCCGATAACAATGCCAACAATGGCCAACAACATCGCACGTTTCAATATGAGCTTGAGCACGTCGACAATCTGCGCGCCGAGCGCCATGCGCACACCGATCTCATGTGTTCTCTGCGTGACGTAGTACGAAGTGACTCCGTAAATTCCCAGCATCGCGAGCAACATAGCCACGCCTGCAAACGTGCTCAACAACAACATCGGAGCCCGGCGCGGCGCCGCCGAAATATTGACAACGTCATTCATTGTTTTGAGGTTGTAGGTCGGTATGTCTTTATCGACTGAGCGAATCGCCTCGCGCACTGAGCTTGCAAGCGCAGCCGGATCACCGTTCGTGCGCACAACAAACGACAGATCGCTCCACATTCCACCGTCTTGCGCATAAGGTACATACATTTCCTGCCATGGCTCTTTGTCAAGCGACTGCCTGGTATCGCCCACTACACCGACGACTTCACGGAAAAATTTATCAGCACGCCAGTCTATGAGGCGCTTGCCGATCGCACTCTCGCCCGGCCACAACTGCTGCGCGAGTGTTTCACCTATGATCACGACTTTGGTGCTTTCCAGGTTGTCGTGATCTGTAAAAAAACGGCCGGCTTTCAGTGGAATCTGGAGCGTGTGAAAGTAATCAGGGGTGATCGAAAGATGCCGTACACTCGTGGCGTTGTCGGGCGTCAGCGGGAGACCTTCACGAATCGCGAAACGCCCCAGATTCCACGTGTCGCCTCCCAGGGGTAGACTCGATATCGCAGCGGCAGATTGCACACCCGGTGTCGCCTTCACTTGATCAATTAGCTGCTTGTAGCGCTGGGCGTTTTGTTCAGCCTTTCCACCCATGATGGAAAGACGCATTACGAGAACGTGATCAGGATTGAAGCCAGGATTAGTCTCTCGCAGGTGGATGAAACTCTTGATCAATAGACCCGCTCCGGCGAGCAATATGAACGAGAGCGCGATTTCGGAAACGATCAACAGTCCACCGATACGATTACGCCCACCCGTTTCCGATCCGCGCTGGCCACTGTCTTTCAACGTCGCATTCAGATCGGGCTGCGACGTTTGTAATGCCGGAACGAGACCAAACAAAAGACCGGCTGCGACGGTCACTGCAAGCGTGAAACCAAACACGCGCAGATCGATTCTGATCTCATCGAGTCGTGGTGTATTCGGTGGCGTGATCGCAACGACCAGCTTGATCAACCAGATACTCAGCCCAAGTCCTGCCAAACCACTTACGACCGAAAGCATCACGCTCTCTGTCAGGAGTTGTCGGACAACGCGCATCCGGCTCGCACCGAGTGCTGTCCGCAGCGCAATCTCCTTCTGACGAGATGCGGCCCGAGCCAGGAGGAGATTTGCAACGTTCGCACAGGCGATCAGCAAAACAAACGCGACCGCACCCAGCAGGACAAGCAGTGATGGTCTCAAGTCCTTTACCAGACTCTCACGTAACTCCGTGAGTCGAACGCCCCAATCAGAGTTTGTCACAACATAACTCTGCGCCAGACGCTGGCTGATTGTGTCCATCTCGGTTTGCGCTTGCGACAGCGAAACTCCTGGTTTCAACCTGGACACGACGGCAAGATAACGATTATCACGAGGCTCCTTTTCCGGCTTGAACTGTTGCCCCCACCAAATTTCGGTGTCGCGGGGATAAGTGAAGCCGGCCGGCATGATTCCAATAATTGTTCCCGTCCAGCCATTTATCTTGATCTTTCGCCCGACAACATCTGACGCTCCGCCAAAACGTCTTTGCCACAACGCGTGACTGATCACGACGCCATCGGCGTCGTCCCTCGTGTCATCTGGTTGAACGGTGCGGCCACTGATCGCGTTGGTCTTAAATATTGGAAAGAAGTCGGCCGAAACTGCGGCAACAGGCACACGTTCAGTTTGGTCGCTCAGATGAAGGTACGCGTTATTGGTGGAAAATCCGGCGATGTGTTCGAACGACTGGCTCTGCGCCTGCCAATCGACAAAGTCAGGCACAGACATGGGACTTTCGGTAATCCCCTGCCGCAGGTTGATTGCCTGAAACCGCACGACCCGCTCCGGCTCCGGGAAATTCAACGGACGCAACAACACCGAGTTTACGACCGTGAACATCGCCGTCGTCGCACCAATACCGAGCGCGAGAGTTGAGATGGCGATGAACAAAAATCCCGGGCGCTTCAGAAAGCTTCGCACTCCGTACTTTAGATCTTTAATCAGTGTCTCCATCTGTGTTCATCCGTGTTCACTCATTCCTGAGTGCTGTTAACGGTTCAACTTTTGTAGCCCGCCGAGCCGGCACATAACATGCCAGGAGGGCGACTCCGATCAGCAAGAACGAAACAAAGCCGAACGTCAGTGGATCAGTCGCACTCACGCCATACAACACACTCGTGATGGCGCGCGTCGCGAGAAACGCGCCGAACAGTCCCAATGCTGCGCCGATGATCGTCAGCTTCAATCCATGACCGAGCACGAGACGAAGAACATCACGCAATTGCGCGCCGAGCGCGAGCCGGATGCCGATTTCATGTGTGCGTTGCGCAACTGCATACGACGTGATTCCGTAAACTCCGATCGCCGCGAGCATGAGTGCCACGAGACCAAACACGCCAAGCACTGTTGCCGCAACTTTCGCCGGGAACAACGCGAACTTCATGTGCTCCGTAAATGTCTTCACGTCAAAGAGCGGCAGATTCGGATCGAGCGATAACACCTGTTCGCGAACTGGTCCAATCAGTCCGTCCGGATTTCCTTTGGCGCGCACGACGAGAATCGCGCCCGAACTGTAATCCTGAATCATCGGCGTCCAGGCGAACGGACGCGGATCTTCAGCAATGTTGAAATACTTACCGCCTTTGGCAACGCCGACGATGCGAATGAATGGTCCATTGGCGCTTCGCCAACTGAAGCGCTTGCCGACAGCTTCAGCCGTGTTTTGCAGTTCGGGCATCAGACGCCGCACAAAGTATTCATTTACGACTGCGACCTTTTCGGTCTTCTCGTTGTCCTGGTCGGTAAACTCGCGCCCTTGCAGAATCGGCGTGCCCATTGTCTTGAAGTAACCTGTTCCGGAACTGCTAACCATTGCCGTAGGCACGTTTTCACCACGCTCAGCCGGCTTTCCTTCCACGAAGATGTTCGCGCTGTTGTAGTTGAGACTGAGAGGAATGTAGTTCGTCACCGCAGCCGACTCGACATTTGGCAGGGACTGCACACGTTCGATCAGTTGGCGGTAGAACTGCTGGCCGCGTGCTTCGTCATAGCCCTGCAAACCGAGATCGAACGACATCGTGAGTCCATTTTGCGTTTCGAAACCGGGGTTCATGGCCTGCAACTGTTGCAGGGTACGAACGACGAGGCCCGCTGCGATCAGAACTACGAGCGATATTGAGATTTGTGCCACCACGAGCACGCTGCGCAGACGAGTTTTCACAGCGCCACCCTGTGCGGCGGTGTCTTTCAAAGCACGTACAAGACTCGGCCGGGTGGATTGTAATGCCGGTGCTAATCCAAAAACCGCGCCTGCAGTTATAGAGACGACGAGTGAAAACAGCAGCACTCGCCAATCGACACCAACGTCGAGCGCGAGCGGAAAATCGATTGGGGGTTTCAGTGCGAGCAGCACTTTAAGGATCCAAAGCGCAAGCAACACACCGGCGGCGCCACCCACAAACGAAAGCAAAATACTTTCAGTTAGCAGTTGGCGGATCAAACGTAAACGGTTCGCGCCCATCGCGAGACGGATCGCGATCTCCCGGCGGCGATCAGTCGCACGCGCGAGCATAAGACCGGCGAGGTTCGTGCACGTGACGAGCAATACCAGGCCGACAGCCGCCATCATGACCCACGTAAAGCTGACGACAGCACCACGCAGATCCGGCAGGATAAATCCCGGCGGCTCAACCTTGATCGTCTGTCCTTCGTTACTGTCGGGATATTCTTTGGCGAGCTGCTGGCTCAGCAGATTGAGTGATGCTTCTGCCTGACGTGCATTGAAACCGCTCTTGAGACGTCCGATGGCGAAGAAGTTCTTCGCATTCCGATTGTCGATCCAGTTCGAACCGGGCTCGACCCATTCCATCATCGAAGCAGGGAGCCACATATCAGGCGAGTAGACGAACTCGGTTCCCTTGAAACCTTGCGGAGCAATGCCGATTACCTTGAACTGGTGGTTGTTTATCATTACGTCGCGGCCCACCAGACCGGGATCACCACCAAAGCGTCGCTGCCAGCAGTCGTAACTGACGACGATGACGGGGGCCGCGAGTTTCGTCTTGTCTTCTTCGGGAAGAAACGTGCGGCCATGAATTGCCTTCACGTTGAGGACGTCGAAATAATTTCCGGAGACCTCGTAACCCCAGATGCGTTCGTTCACGCCTCCGCGACTCAAGCTCAGCGGTGCGAAGCGGTAGACAAGCAATCCCGAAAGCGCCTCGTTGCGATCGCGGAAATCCTTGTAATTCGGATACGAGAACGCCGACATCGAGTCGCCCTTCGCACGCACGGCAACCGAAACGATCTCTCCGGGACGATCGACCGGTAACGAGCGCAGCAGCACCGTATTCACGAGGCTGAAGATCGCCGTATTGGCGCCAATCCCGAGCGCCAAAGTGGTCACCGCGATCGCGACAAACCCCGGTCGCTTGATCAACCCACGAACCGCATAACGAATGTCTTTGATTAGAGAATCCATAGTTTTATTTCCAATTGCCAATTGCCGATTTCCGATTTCGATTACCGTGCAAGCCTAATAAAAATTGGCAATTGGCACTCGGAAATTGGCAATGACCTCATTCATTTCTGAGTGCCACTAGCGGATCGACTTTCGTCGCACGCCGCGCGGGCAGATAAGAAGCGACCAGCGCTACAAGCATCAGACAAAAGCAAACTACAGCGAACGTCGGCAGATCGGTCGGCACTACGCCAAACAGCAAACTCTTCATCAGTCGCGTCAAGCCAAATGCCGCCGCCGCACCAAGGAATATTCCTGTTGTCGTCAACAACAAACCGCTTTTTAGGACCAACCCCAAAATATTTCCGAGGTTTGCTCCGAGCGCGATTCGAATTCCGATCTCATGTGTCCTTTGCGCCACCACATACGACATCACACCGTAAATGCCGACTGCCGCGAGGGCTAAAGCGAGGATTGCAAACGCTCCGAGCACTACCATCGAGAAGCGTCGCGTCTGAATCGAATCCGCCATCACGTCACTCATGGTCGCGATCTCGGTAGGTACTTGATCCGGATCGAGTTTCTGCACAGCCTGTCTCACCGTCCCAGCCATTTCCGCTGGATCCCCGGAAGTACGAACTACAAGTGTCATGAAGGAAACGGGATGCTGTGCGTGCGGGAAGTAAATAGCGCTCGTCCCCGGCTTATCCAATCCGTACTGCTTCACGTCGCCAACGACGCCGACGACAGTGCGCCACGGCTCATCACCACCGGGATTCGGCAACTTGATTCTCTTCCCAATCGGATCCTCGTTGGGCCAGAACCGCGCAGCGAGACTTTCACTTACGAGTAGCACGAGCGGAGCGTTCTTGCCGTCCTGCTCGTTGATGTCACGCCCGTGTTGAAGTCGAATGCCTAATGCCTGAAGATAACCCGGCGTCATGATGTAACGATCGACCATTGGCTCCTGACCGGGTTGAACCGGCTGATGCTCGATTGCGATACTCGTCATATCGAAACCCTGCGCGTTCGGTAATGGAGTTACGACGCCGGCACCGATCACACCAGGCAACGACTGAACCTGCTTAGTGAGATCATGGTAAAAAGCGATTCGCTTCTCAGCGGTTGAATAACGAAGCGAAGGCAGGCCCAAATCCATCTTTAACGATTGAGCGTAGTCGAAACCCGGATCGACGTTTTGCAGATGACTCACGGTTCGAATCAGCAAGCCGGCGCACATCAGTAACACGAGAGCAAAAGCGATTTCCGCAACGACCAGAGAATTGCGCAACCGTCTGCGCCCTGTTCCCGCACTCGAGGTTCTACCGTCGGCCTTCAAGGCTTCAACTAAGTCAGGTTGCGAGCTTTGCCACGCCGGCGCCAGACCAAAAAGCAGAGCGGTGAGCAATGAGAGACCGAAAGTAAACCCTAAAGCAGGCCAACTGAGTTCAACTGTTTGCAATTGAGGAAGCATTTCACTACCAAAGCTTTTGAGCAGCTCGATGCCCCAGATGGCAAGCAACAGCCCAACGAGGCTACCAGTAAACGCAAGCAACGCACTCTCTGTGAGAACCTGACGCAGCAATTGCCAACGCGATGCGCCTAAAGCGGTCCGGATGCTCATCTCGGATGCTCGCGATGTCGTGCGGGCCAAAAGAAGATTGGCGACATTGGCACACGCGATTAGCAATACAAACGCAACGGCTCCAAATAACACCCACAGCGTTTTTTGCAGATCGCGTACGGTGTCCTGCTGCAAACCTACGACGTGCACACCCCAGTTAGAGTTCGTCTCCGGATGCTGTGTCTCCAAACGCTGTGCGATTACGTTCAGCTCAGACTGAGCCTGCGATATGGTTATGCCTTCCTTGAGTCGACCAATTGATCTGAGATGGCGAGCCGAACGGAATTTATCGTTGGTCTCTTCCACAACCGGTCGATAAACAAGGGCCGGCTTGTTCAAAAGCGTCGCCGGTAGCGAATGAAATTCCGGCGGCATAACACCAACGATCGTATGCGGCCGTAAGTTGAGCAGGATTGATTTGCCAACTGCCTGCGGATCAGAGTTCAAGTGGAGCTGCCACAGTTCATAACTCAAAACCACTACCTGATCTTTGCCTTCCTGCTGTTCTTCAGGAAGAAAGGCACGGCCCAGCATTGGCTGGGTGCCCATCACACTAAAGAAATCGTCGCCGACCAGTGCCCCACTAACACGGGCCGGTTCGCCGGCGCCTGAGAGAAGTGGCGTCCAACTCGTGAATGTGGTGATACTGTCGAAGACTGTTTGCTGCGTGCGATAGTCGAGAACGTCGGTATGTGATACCTGGCTGCGTGGATCACCTTCCGTGCGATCATCGCCCCAAAGGACAACGATTCGATCCGGGCGATGAAACGGAAGAGGCTTCAGCAATACTGAATAGACCACGCTAAAGATTGCCGTGTTCGCGCCGATGCCGAGGGCGAGGGTAATGACCGTTATCAGGGTAAACGAAGGCTGCCGGACGAAGCTGCGAAATGCATAGCGGAGGTCTTTGATTAAAGAGTTCATCGTCTTCTATAGGTCCTATAGGTCCTATAGGTCCTATAGGACCTATTCATATCTGAGCGCCACGAGTGGATCGACCTTCGTCGCACGCCGCGCGGGCAGATAACACGCCACGAGCGCTACAAACGCGAGTAGCGCCGGAACGAGCACAAACGTGGTTACGTCGTAACCGCTGATACCGATCAACAGCGACGACAAAACCTGCGCGAGTGCGAGTGACAACACCAACCCGATCCCGACGCCGACCGCCGCCAGCCGCATTCCCTGTTGCGTGATCATCTTCATCACATCGCCGCGATTTGCACCGAGCGCCATGCGAATACCAACCTCACGGGTGCGTTGCGAGACGACGTATGCCATCACGCTGTAGAGCCCGACGGCACTCAACAGGATCGCCACGAGGCCAAACGCGAGTGAAAAAGTTGCCGCCATGTTTGGCGCCCAGAGCGCGTAAGTTTTGTGCTGGTCCATCGTCTTGACTGCAAACACCGGCACGCGACGATCGAGGGCCGCGACTTCGCTACGAATCGCGCCCACCAGAGAAACCGGATCGACATTGGGTCGCATCACGAGCGCCATCGTCATCGGACGCCTTTGGTCCATCGAGGCGTAGTAAAACGGTTTCGGATCTTCAGCCAACGTGCGGTATTTACCGGTCTTGACTACTCCAATCACTTCCAGTTGGTACTTGCCGTCAGTACCGACAAAGATGCGTTTGCCAACGGCACTTTCACCCGGCCAGAGCATCTCGGCCATCCGTTGATTGATGATGATCACGCGCTTCGTCTTGGTGGTGTCGCGATCGTCAAAATCGCGGCCCTCAGCGATTGGGATCTGCATCGTTTTGAAGTAGCCCGGGCTAACGACGTTGTTCATTATGTTCAGGCCGGCACTTCCGCGAGCCAGAGTCTCACCCTCTTTGAGAATTGGACCACTGGAATTCGAACTGTCGCCGAGTGGAAGTGTTAACGTGTATGAAGCTGCTTCAATGCCCGGCACGTGCGACACGCGCTCGAGCACCTGTTTGTAGAAAATCCGGCTCTGCTCTTCGTCGTACCCTACGAGGAGCGGGCTCAACGAAACAATCAGCCCTTTGTCGTTGCTGAAACCCGGATCCATCGTCTGCGCTTTACGAAAACTCTTGATGAAGAGGCCGCCGCACACCAGCACCACGAGCGACAATGCAACCTGCGCCACCACCAACATGTTTCGCAAACTAAACGCTCTTCGCTTCCCTCGACGCGCATGTTCCGGATCGCCTTTGAGCACAGGCACCACATCCGGATTCGAGGAATGCCAGGCGGGCGCAAGCCCAAAGACGAGGCCCGTCGCTAAAGAAATCACGAGCGTGAAGATGAGCGCGCGCGAATCGAGCGCGAAAAAGTTATCGACGATCTTGTACTCCAGGACGGGCACAAACGCTTGCATCAGATCCGTCACCCACAGAGCGAGTAACAGTCCGAGTCCACCGCCGAGTATCGAAAGCAAAACGCTTTCGGTGAGAAGCTGCCGGATGAGGCGTGTTCGACTGGCTCCGAGCGCGAGACGAATACCAATCTCTTTGCGACGTGCCGCAGCCCGCGCGAGCATCAGATTCGCAACGTTCGCGCACGCGATTAGCAGCACGAGTCCGACGATCGCCATCGCGATCGCACCAGCACTCTTGAAGACCGTACCATCTTCTTCCCAGCGACCATCAAGCTCTGTGAAAACCTGCGCCTGTGTGGTGGAGGCGCGACTGTCCGGATAAGCATGGTTCAAACGCGCTGAGATAGCGTTGATCTCGGCAGACGCCTGTGAGAGCGAAACGCCGGGTTTAAGACGGCCGATGACAGTCATCCAATGCGAGCCGCGTTCCTTCAGGATGCCCGGATTGCGGCGCAGATCTTCGGCCATCGAGATCGGAGTCCAAAAGTCGAGCGCGAGTGCAAACTTCGATCCGATAAAATATTCCGGTGTGATACCAATCACCTGATACGCGCGATTGTTGAGTTCGACCGTCTTACCGACGATGTTTGGATCTGAGGCCAGACGTCGCTGCCAGAAGCTATGGCTCAACACCACGACCGCATTCGCACCGACGTTCTTGTCTTCGTCGGGCAGGAACGTTCGACCGAGAATCGGCTTGACCTCGAGGACATCGAAGTAGTTCGCCGAAACGACCTGCCCGTAGAGGACGTCGTTCTGGTTCTCAGCGTTGATCGCCGCCTGAATCAAATCTTCCGCAGCCAGGCCCGTGTACGAAGTGCTCTGATCGCGGTAGTCAGCGAAATCGGGATAGGAGAAGTCATCAGTAACACCGCGGTCTTCGGCGATCTCCATCGGGCGAACGAGGCCGCCCGGATTGGGCACCGAAAGCGGCTTCATCAAAAACGCACTGACGCCACTAAAGATGGCGGTATTCGCCCCGATGCCTAAAGCCAGCGTTATTACGGCGACCAACGTCACGCCCGGATTCTTCATCAACATCCGAACGCCATACCGAACATCTTTAATTAAATTTTCCATAGTCTGATCCGTGTCAATCCGGCTCGAAGATCCGTCTAATCCGCGTTACCCGATCTGTTTATTCTTCAGCAGCGTGGACAAAACCCTTCCTCGTTCGTAATCCGACTTGATCGTCTCAACTGCCTTCAGAAACGCACTCTTCAAACGCGAATCACCGGTGTAAGCATTTGAAACTTCAACGAGGAGCGTCGCCTTCTCATAGTCCGACGACATCTCCGTCGCCGAGTCGAGCAACATCCGCAACACTTCTTCACTTTGAATCTTTGTCTTTGCGAGTGCACTCAATACACCGCGTCGCTCGTAATCAGACGAGATGCTCTTGGTCGACGAAGCAACCAGCACCTGCAACGCGCTACTCGTCGTCTCCTGATTCAGAAGTTTTTTGAGCACGCGACTGTGTTCGTAATCGGATTTGAGCGTTGCGACCGCATCGAAGAACGGTTGCATAGCAACATCTTTGCCCGTAAGCATCGGTGCGGCATTTATCAACAATTGCGCCTGTTCATAATCGGAAGAGATTTCGCGGGCCGCCTGGCGCAACACATCACGCATTGCCGCCGCGTCGAGGTTTCCCTGTTTGATGAGCTGGTCGAAGTAGATGCGTTTTGCATAGTCGCTGGAGATCTGACTGATCTCCGCAAGGACACCTGCAACGCCTCGTTGGGCCAAAATTCTTTTCACGCGCTTCTCTGCATCGAAGCCACCCTGGCGAACCGCGTTGAGTACGAACTTGGCGAGCCAGGTCTTCGAGTTTTCATCCAGCGGGCGCGCGGTACCGTTGAGATAAAATGCTCGCGTGATTTGTCCGGCGGCGTCACGTCTGACTTCGTAGCGACGTGATTGCCCCTGATGGACCTCTTCGACGATGACCCACCCGCCTTCCGAAACGGACGTGATGTCGGTGTAATCGTCAGAGAACTCAGCCTTACCGCGAATTTCTAAACGACGTTTCTCTCCGTCGTCCTGGATTATCCAGGTCGTAGTGTTTTGATTGTCATCACGGCTCTTCTGAGTCTGAAGCCCGGATACCGGCGCTGAAACGAGTAAGGCTAAGCACGAGGCGAGCAGCCAGAAGACTCGGGCCTTGAGAGAATGTTTGAGCAACTTCATTTTTATCTCCTCACTTTTGAACTATCACAGGCTTGCACGTTGATGGTGACCTGCAAGCGGCGGCCGATGATTCCGCGTCCGTAGTTGATGCCGAAAGCGCAACGATCCAGTTCGGTGGTAGCGCTGTAGTAGACAAACTCTTCGCCATTCGGCGCGCGGCTGCGGTCCATCTCGTTGACCGACAGTGCAACCGGCACCGTCTTGTCTTTGATCCTCAAATTGCCGGCGAGATCCAGCGAGTCGCGATCACGGCCGCGCCGGATACTGGTACTCGTGAACTCAATCTCGGGAAAGTTGTCGACGTCGAAAAAGTCCTTCAGCAACAGATGTGCGTCACGACGTTTGTTTCCGGTATCGATACTGCCGGCCTTGATCGTTGCGTTCACAGAAGAGCGACCGATGTCACTCTCATCCAAAACGAGCCTGCCTTCGAGATCTCGAAATCTGCCACGCACGTTGAACCACAGATTTCGGATCACGAATTCGACAGTCGTGTAGCCCGGATCAAAATGCCAGGTACGTTGAGTCTGGGCGTCAGGCATTGCCATCTTGTGCATCCTGCAAATCCTGTAATCCTGTCAAACTACTCACTCGTACCGGAGCGCCTTGAGCGGATCCACTTTCGTCGCTCGTCGCGCCGGCACATAACACGCAATCAACGTCACTAAAAACAATCCCGCGGATACAATCACAAACGTCGCGGTATCAGTCGCAGTCACGTCAAACAATAGCGTCGCAATCAACCTGGTCAACGCAAACGACGCCGCTAATCCCACAACCACTCCCACGAGTCCAAGCACAATCCCCTTCTTCACCATGAGCTTCAACACGTCGAAACGCTGCGCGCCGAGCGCCATTCGCACGCCGATCTCATGCGTGCGTTGCAACACCGAATACGACATGACGCCGTAGATCCCGACAGCCGCCATCACGAGCGCGAGAAACGAAAACACGGTCAATAACGATGCGCTGAATCGTGCTCGCGCGACGGACGTCGACAACAACGTTTCCATCGTGCTGACTTCACCAATCGGTTGCTGTGGATCGAGAGTATGAATCACGTTACGCGCTGAATACGCCACCGCGTTCGCATCACCATGCGTCCGCAACATCAACGTCATTCCCGAATAGACCAGTTCGGCATGCGGCCAGTAAGCAACCGGCTCAACCGGCACATCGAGCCCGAGATGTTTATGATCTGCAACAACACCGATAATTTCACTCGGCACGTTATCGTCTTTCATGTAGATCGTGACGCGATGCCCGAGCGGATTCTGCCCGCCGAGATTTTTCTGCACGAAGGTCTCGTTGACGACCACGACGTGACGCATCTCAGTCGCTTCCTGCTCGGTGTAAAGACGCCCGAGCTTCAACTGAATCTGCATCGCATCGAAGTAGTTCGCGTCAGTCACGCACACACCTGTCTTGAGTTCCTGACCGGGAGGCAACTTCTGTCCGTCAACGTCGACGGTCGTACCGGAGTAAAGACCAGTAAACGGCGGCGTGTTGATTGCGCCAACAGCTTCAACACCCGGAATCGCTTTCATCTGTTCTCTTGCTTGTTTGAAGAATGCAATCCGTTTCTGGTCCGTGTCGTACTTGCCCACCGGCAGACTCACGCGCACGGTCAGCAGATTGTCGGCATTGAATCCGGTATCAACCGCCTGGAGCCGCTTCAGACTCTTCACCAACAGACCTGCACCGACCAACAATACGAGCGCGAGCGCCACTTGTGTGACGACAAAGAGACTCCGCACGCGGTTGCTGCCGGTAGCACCGCCAACACTCTTGCCGCCCTCTTTGAGTGAGCCTTGCAGATCGAAGCGCGTCGCATCGAGTGCGGGAACGAGCCCAAACACCATCCCCGTAATGAGTGATAGTCCAAGCGTGAATCCAAGCACCGGCAAACTGACGTTAACGCGGTTGAGATCGATGAGCGCAGGAGGACTTAACGCTACCAGCGCCTTCGTTCCCCACCACGCGACTAACACACCGAGGGTTCCACCAACGAGCGATAGCATCACGCTTTCAGTCAACAACTGCCGCGCGATACGCGATCGGCTCGCACCGAGCCCGGCACGAACGGCGATCTCTTTTCTTCTCGAGCTCGCGCGCGCCAACAACAGGTTCGCGACATTTGCACACGCGATCAGAAGCACGAAACCGACAGCACCCAACAGAATCAACAACGGTCGACGAATTTCGCCGGTCATTTGTGTGCGGAGTGGAACGACGTTGACGCCCCAGGTCGTGTTGAACGCAGGATATTGTTGAGCCAGACGAGCACCGATCGTGTCCATTTCACTCTTCGCCTGGTCCATCGACACACCAGGTTTGAGTCGAGCGACCGCCGAAGCAAATCGACCACGGCGCTGCCGCATGTCGTTTGAGATTTGCCAGGGTAACCAGAGGTCGGCAGGTTTTGACGCCTGCGTTCCTCGTCGAATGTGCCAGCCAAAACCTGATGGCATGACGCCGATGATGGTGGTGGGAAGCCCGTTGAGAGTGATCTGGTGTCCAACGATCTGACGATCGCCACCGAATCGTCGCTGCCACAGCCCATAGCTGATCACGGCAACACGAGGCTGTCCATCACGACCATCGTCATTCGTAAAGGTTCGACCCAGCACTGGGTTGGTTCCAAGCACGGAGAAGAGATTCGTCGTGGCCCATTCACCCGGCACTTCTTCCGGTTCGCCATCGCTGGTGAGATTGAAACTGCGATCGAAGAACGCAGCCATATCACTGAACACCTGGTTTTGTTCTTTCCAGTCACTGAAGTTGCCGAGATTGATGACGTTCTGGTCGGTAGTCCCGCCCTGTCTCTTTTCCCACACCAACACCAATCGGTCGGCGTCGGCATACGGAAAGGTTCGTAGCAACACACCGTTGACCACACTGAAGATCGCCGTGTTAGCTCCGATTCCAAGTGTCAGCGTCACCAGTGCCACAAGGGTCACCATCGGACTCTTCAACAGCATCCTCAACCCAAACCGAATGTCAGCTAATAGGGTGTTCATGTTTCAATCCGCTCCCAATCCGCCAATCCGTGTTACTCGCATCTCAACGCATTCATCGGATCGACCTTCGTGGCGCGCAATGCCGGGATGTAGCACGCCAGCAATGCGACCATGGCCAACAACACCGAGACGGCAACAAACGTAAACGGATCCTTCGCCGTGACTCCAAACAAAAAACTCGAGATCACGCGCGTCAACAAAAAAGCCCCGAACAATCCAATCCCCAGTCCCAACAGAATCAGCGTCGATCCCTGCTTGACGATCATGAGCAACACATCGCGCGATTGCGCTCCGAGCGCCATGCGGATCCCGATCTCATTCGTACGCTGCGCGACCGAATAACTCATCACACCATACAACCCAACGACAGTCAGCACTAAGGCCACACCCGCAAAGATCGAAAGCAGCGTGGTGCTGAACCGCGGCGCCGCAACCGACGTCGACAGGTATTCATCCATCGACTTCACACCAAACAACGGTACGTCCGGGTCCATCGCAGCCACTTCCTTCGTCGCTGCGGAAACGAGTCCGTGCGGCTCACCGGCGGTCTTTACAACGGTCACCATCTGACTAAAAGGCACCTGCGTCTGCGGCACGTAATAAGCCGGCTTCGATTCCGTACTCAAATTGCGGTTTCGGACGTCGCCGACAACGCCCACAATCTCCCGCATTACCGAATTCTCGTCGTCGTAAGTGGATATTCCTGGTTTCATACGTTTTCCGATGGGGTCTTCGTTCGGAAAATGCTGCCGCGCAAACGCCTCGGTGATGATGACCACCGGCGTGGACCCATGCTTGTCGCGCTCATCGAAGTCGCGACCCTTGATTAATGGAATGCCCATCGTTTTGAAATAGCCGACGCCGGTTGTGAAGAAGTCGCCAGACGGGTGATCCTTGGGCGCCAATGGCCGGCCTTCGATCTCGAACGAGATGACGAAGCGCTCGCCGCTCAACGGCAGCGGATATATCGTGCTCGCCGATTGAACTCCGGGCGTCGATTCGAGTCGCTGCTTCAGGTCGATGAAAAACTGACTTTGGGCCGCACTCTTGTATTTGATCTCGGGCAGAGTCGCGTTGAACGTGAGGACGTTCTCAGGATGTAGACCGCTGTTCACTCTCTGCAAACGCCAGAGGCTCTGAATCAACAATGCTGCGAATGTTAACAACAACACTGCCATTCCGAGTTCGATGACCACGAGCGCCTTGCGAAACACATTCGCAAAGCTGCCGGCGCTCGTACCTCGTGCGCCTTCTTTTAGCGACTCAACGAGCTCTGTCTTCGACGAGTGAAATGCAGGCGCGAGGCCGAAGAGCAGACCAGTCAATAATGAAACTCCGGCGGTGAAGGCCAACACACGCCAGTCCATACCAACGTGAATGGCGCGCGGAATATCTTCCTTTCCGAGTGCGACCAGAAGATCGGACCACCACACGGCGAGCAGCAAACCGACTCCACCCCCAACGAACGAAAGCAACACGCTCTCGGTCAGTAACTGCCGCACGACGCGCGTGCGGCTCGCACCGAGGGCAGCGCGAATTGCCATCTCTTTGTGACGGCTCGTCGCGCGCGCGAGCAAAAGGTTCGCGACGTTCGCACAGGCGATCAGCAACACACAAGCGACAGCGCCCAGCAGTATGAACAACCGGGGACGGATGTCGCCGACGAGTGCTGTCAAAGCGGACTCGAGTCGTAAACTCCTTTGCGTGTTTGTATCGGGATACTGTTGTTCGAGGCGAGCGCCAATTGCAGTCAGTTCGGCTTGTGCTTGTTCTTTAGTGACGCCCGGTTTGAGGCGTCCGATCGCGTTGAGGAAGTGAGCACCGCGCTGGCCGGTAACGGGCTCTTCTCCGGAAGCGTCGCCGGCAATCGTAGTCCAGAGCTCGACCGGATCGTTCTGAATCGGAAACTCGAACGATGGCGGCATTACGCCTACTACGGTGAAGTTTCTTCCCTCGAGCGTGATCGACTGATTGATTATCGATGGATCGCCATTGAATCGTTTCTGAAAAAGCGCATGACTGAGAATGACGACACGTCCAGTTTCAGTCGGCTTATCTTCATCGGGAAGAAAAACGCGACCCAACTCCGGTTGAACTTTGAGCAGAGGAAAAAGATTCGCAGTGACAACGGCGCCTTGTAGTCGCGCCGGCTCGCCACGACCGGTCATGATGTAGTCGCCGCCGTGATAACAAGCGACATTTTCAAACACCGTGCTCTGCGCGCGCAAATCCATGAAGTTCGGATACGAATGCGACCCGCGTATCCCACCTCGCCGCGTGTCAGTCTCAAACACCGCATAGAGCGAGTTCGGCTCCGGAAATGGTAAAGGACGCAGCAGCACTGCATTCACAACACTGAAGATTGCAGTGTTGGCGCCAATCCCGAGCGCGAGTGCGATAGTGGCGACGATGCTGATACTCGGCGACTTGAGCAGCATGCGGACGCCAAAGCGAATGTCTTGTAGCAAAGTGTTCATGTTCTTAATCCGTAAAACAATCCGTGTTATCTGTGGCTATTCTTCCCTTAGTGCAGTCATTGGATCGACGCGCGAGGCACGTCGAGCCGGTAAGTAACCCGCAACGATTGCAACCGCCGCTAACAACAACGTCGCGAGCGCGATCGTCAGTGGATCGTTCGGCTTGAGCTCGTACAACAACGATGCCGCCGTCTTCGTAAGTGCCAGCGACGCGAACACACCGATCACGAGCCCGATCGCGACCAACAGCAACGCCTCACGCAACACGAGCCAAAGCACGCTTCGATTACGCGCTCCCAGCGCCATCCGAATACCGATCTCGTTTGTGCGTCGCGCCACGCCGTAAGACAGAACTCCGTACAACCCGATGCACGCGAGCAACAACGCCAGCAGTCCAAAGAATGACGCCAGCCGCGCCACTAGTGTCTGTTGCGTGAGCGAACGATTGATGTGATCTGAAAGTGTTCGGACGTCCTCGACTGGCAGACTGTGATTGACCTCTTTGATGGTTTGTCTGATCTGCGGCACCACCGCGCTCGGCGGTCCCGAGAAACGCACGACAAAATTGCTAATCAGATCCGCACGCTGCATATGCGGGTAAAACGCCATCGGAGTGAACTTCTCTTGAAGGTTTCCAAATTTGGCGTCCTTGACGACTCCGATAACTTCAAAAGATTCGGTGGACTGGGGACCATCAATTCCGAAACGTTTACCTACGGGTGAACCGGTGGGGAAAAACTTTCGCACCGCCGCTTCATTAATGAGTGCGACTTTCTGCGATTTATTCGTGTCCTGCGGCCCGAAGATTCGTCCCTGCAACACGGGAATTCCCATCGCCGCAAAGAAATCTTTGCCGACGATGTTGTTGCGAAGCTGGCGGCTCTGTCCTTCGGCAATACCGTCTTCACGCGTATAAGCAGCACTGCTCCATTGGCCTTGAGCAAAAACAAAGAAAGCAAACGAGGCGGCCTGCACGTTGGGAATCGCCCTCACCTTGTCTTCAACTTCACTCAGCATCGCCGGCAGTCTCGGATCATCCTCAGCCTTGTAACCTGGAGTTGAAGTATCGACTGTAAACACCATCGCGTTTTCCTGATTGAAGCCGCTGGGAATGCTCTGCAGGTTGATCAGGGTGCGCACGAAGAGCCCGGCGCCGACGAGCAACAAAAGTGAAAGCGCGACCTGCGCGATGACGAAGGCTTTGCCGAGAGGATTCTTGAGCGGGCTGAGTGTCGGGCTCTTGCCGCCTTTGAGCGAAGTGTTTGGTTCTATTCGCGCCGCGCGCAATGCCGGAGCAATGCCAAAACCGAAAGCACATAGAGCTGCCACACCGATAGTGAACCCGAGGAGACGCCAACTCGGCGTCACCTGTAAGGCCATGGGGTCTGGTCCATCCGACGCCAACATCAACAACACGCGAGTTCCCCACCAGGCGAAAGCGAGTCCGGCTATTGCGCCGAAAGACACCAGCAGGGCACTTTCGGTGAACAACTGCCGCACGAGCCGCAACCGTCCAGCACCTACGGCCATCCGCAGCGCGAATTCCCTGGTGCGTGCGGCTCCATGGGCTAACAGCAGGTTCGCCACGTTTGCACTCGCGATCAGCAGTACGAGCGCCACTACACCCATCAGAACTTTCAACGATAGTGAGAACTGCTCGCGCAACGATGACAAACCGCGACTGACAGACGTCAGCTCAACACGCGCGTTCTGCATATCTTTAAGTGTCTGAGCACTTGGTGTTGATCCGGCGCGCGTCTGTAGCATTTGTTGGAACATGAGATTGACGCCTGCGGTCGCTTGCGCCGCGCTCACGCCGTTTTGCAAACGAGCGATGATGTTGAGTGACTGGAACTCATCGTTTTCCCTCTCGCCCCAATGCGCCGGTGGGATCTGTTTCTCCATCGCGAGCGGGATCCAGAGATCCGGAGCCGCGCCCACACTCGTGCCGAAGAACTCTTTCGGCGCAACGCCGACAATCGTGTAACCGGTGTCGTCAATGGTGATGGTTTTGCCGACTGCAGACGGATCGCCGTTGAGTCGTTTCTGCCACCACGCGTAACTGACGACGGCAACCGGATGGCCGCCTGCATTCTGATCGTCTGAATCGTTCAGGACGCGTCCGAGTCCGGCATTTACTCCCAACACCGGAAAGTAACTGCCCGAGACGAGCTGCACCTGCATCGACTCGATGTCGCCGTTATTTCCGTTTGTGTTGACGAAACCGTGTACGTCCCATGGAATGCTCAGCAGACTTCCCACACTCGCAAACAGATCCGTGCGTTGCTGAACTTTTCGATAAAACGGATACGAGAAAAGGTCCCAACTCTCATCGGGGAAGCTGTCGGTGGCGCCCTGATTCTTGCCGTTTCCGAAAAGGACCAGTTGATCCGGCTCCTTCACCGGCAAGGTCTTGAGCAACACTGCGTCAAGCAGACTGAAAATCGCGGTATTCGCGCCAATACCCAGTGCGAGCGAAAGCACCGCGACAAACGTGAAGCCCGGTTTCTTAAGAAGAATGCGTAATCCGTAGCGAATGTCTTGAAGCATGCTTTACCTTTCAGCGATCATTTTCTTGAAGGACGGCTTCACAGGATGAACAGGATATTTCAAGATGAATCCTGAAAAATCTTGTAAATCCTGTGAAGCTGCGTCTCGCAAAAGGGCGACCTTCTCATTCATAACGCAAGGCGACCATTGGATCGACTTTCGTTGCACGGCGCGCGGGGATGTAGCAGGCCAGCAGCGCCACGACGATCAAACCCACCGAAACACCCAAGAGCGTCGCCACATTGTTCGGCGTGACACCAAACAGCAACGCACTAATCAAACGTGAAAACGCAAACGACGCCGCCACACCAATCGCCACGCCAACGCCAACCAGAATCACACCCCTGATCATGATTAACCGGAACACGTCGCGCCGTTGCGCGCCGAGGGCGACACGAATTCCAATCTCACGCGTGCGACGTGCGACTGAGAACGTCAACACACCGTAAAGCCCGAGCGCCGTGAGCAAAGTCGCCAACGCGCCGAAAGCAGCGGTGAGCCACGTCACTAATCTTTCCTGCACCAGCGACTCATCGATTTCAGTCGAAAGTGTCTTGATGTTGTAGAGCGGCAGGTGTGGATCGATCGCTTTCAGTTGTGCACGCAATTGCTCCGCAACCAGATCGGGCGAGCTCGTCGTCTTTACGTGCAGGGTCAAACCTGTAAGCTGTTTTTCCTGCGTCGTCGGCAGGTAAAAATGGCGGCGAAGGTTCTGGCGCAGGTTGATGTACTGCGCGTCTTTAACGACACCAACGATCGTCGTATCCGGCACGTCTTCAAAACCGATGTGTTTACCGAGCACATCAGTGGTCCCAAAGTAATACTTCGCCATCTTCTCGTTGATGATGGCGACTTTCGGGGCGCCAACACGATCGTGATCGTCAAAATCGCGCCCGGTCACAAACGGAATCTCGAGCGCCTTGAAGTAATCGCTCGAAATCCACGTGGCATCGCAAGACATTCGTTCGCCCTGCTTGGGCGTATAACCTTCGACGACAACACCAATTTGATCCCAACCCCCTGAGATCGGCGAGTCGGTGGCGAGACTCGCGAACTTCACACCGGGGAGCGCCCGCGTCTTCGCGAGCAGCTCATCGTAAAAAGCAGTCGAACGCTCTTTGACATAACCGTTGAGCGCTGGGTTGATGCTCGCCAGCAACACGTTCTCTTTGCCGAAACCCGTGTCGACCGAACGAAGATTCTGAAGTGTCTTGAGCAACAAGGCGGCACTGACCAACAACGGCAGCGAGAGTGCAACCTGGACCAGAATCAAACCGCTGCGCAAACTCAAGAGCCTGCCGGCCGAGGTGAAACTGCGGGATTCCAGTCGCAGACCCGGTGAAAACACCTGTCGCGCCGCCTGAATCGCGGGAGCCAAACTAAACGCAAGCCCGAGCACGAGCGACAAGAGGAGAATGAACGCGTACAAACGCCACTCAAATGTCGCGCTGAGGTTCTGTTTGAAATCAGGTGGGATGAATGCAATCAGTCCCGCTTTGATCCAGAGCGCGATGAAAACTCCGACTGCTCCGCCAATCGCTGCGAGCACGACACCTTCCGTCAGCCACTGCCGCAACAGACGCACGCGCCCGGCACCCAACGCAAGACGGACGGCCGTTTCCTGCGCGCGCACGGTCGCGCGCGCCAGCATCAGATTCGCGAGGTTCGCACAAAGTATCAACAACACCGCGCAGGTAGCACCAAAGAGTAACAACAACGACGTCTTCAGCTCTGTTTGTAAGTGACGCAGGCCCTGATCGCCCGGCAGTGCTGCGATTCGACCGGAGAGGAATCGTTCGCGATTGAACTGAGAAATACTCGCCGACAACTGGTCCGCTTCCATTTGTCGAATCTGCTGGTAAGTAACGGCGAGCGACGCTTGCGCCTGCTCGGGAGTGATACCGGCTTTACGTCGCGCCATCACACTCAGCCATTGGTGTCGCCGGCTCGTGAGACGCGTTGGCGGCAGCGGACTAAACACGGGCGTCATCATCAGAGGCACGCGCACGTCGGGATTGTTCGAAAGCTCCAGCCCGTAGAATCCCGGCGGAGTTACACCCAGCACTGTGAGTGGTGTTTCATTGACGAGGATAGTCTTGTCGATGATGTTCGGATCTTTGTTGAAGCGTCTTTCCCAAAACGCATAACTCAACACCGCGACGGGATGTGCGCCCGGTGTGCGGTCGTCGTCCTGCGTAAATAATCGTCCGGCCCACGGACGAACTCCGAGCACTTCGAAGAAGTTTCCACTGACCAGTTCACCAAGCACACGCTCGGTCTGATCGCCGTAAGTGACATTCATCTGCGCACCGCCACGCGCGATCACGCCCGAGAACGCGGCATTACGATCGCGCAGGTCCTGATACATCGAGTAAGAGAATGCGCCGTCGATGCTTGGACCATCTTTCGGATCGTAGGCCGAGAGCACCACGAGCTGATCGGGATTCGCGACCGGCAGGCTCTGCAACAGCACCTGATCGAGCAACGAGAAGATTGCAGCATTAGCCCCGATTCCAAGCGCGAGCGTAAGCACCACCACACCGGCAAAAGCCGGACTCTTCGCCAGCATCCGAAAGGCATAACGAATATCAGTGATCATCTTTTTTTCATCCGTCTTATCTGTGGCTTACTCGTACCTGAGCGCTACTAACGGATCGACCTGTGTAGCCCTTCGTGCCGGCAAATAACACGCAAAGAAACCCACCAGAGTTAATCCGACGCCGACCGCAACAAACGTCCACCTGTCCGTCGTCGAAACTCCGAACAGCAAGCTCGACATCAACCGTGTAAGCGCAAACGCACCGCCCAACCCAATCACCAATCCCAACAACACCAGCCTCATTCCCTGTCCCATGAACAATCGCAGCACGTCGCGATGTCCGGCGCCGAGCGCCATGCGAATCCCGACTTCCTGTGTGCGTTGTGAAACGGAGTAAGACAGCACGCCATACACGCCCGTCACCGCGAGTGCGAGCGCGAGCACGGCAAATATCGAAAACAGGATCGCATTGAAGCGCTGCGTTGAACTCTCGCGCGCGAGTACGTCTTCGAAGGTTGCGATGTCAGCGATCGGGACATCCTTATCAACCGCCTGCACAGCACGTTTGACTGTCGCAATCAGCCCTGGCAGAGCGCTCGTCGATCGGATCAGAAGCATCGGATTCGGTTGCGGGTTTCGGCCCGACGGCGTGTAGATCCGGATCAGTGGTTTATCTTCCGAGCCAAAGGTCCGCACTTCAGGTACTATCCCGATCACTTCATGCCAGATCGGGCCGTCGTACGCGATATGCTTGCCGACCGCGTCTTGATTGGGCCAAAAACGCCGCGCGAGGTTCTCGTCAATCAGGACGACGGGTTTGCCCTGTTCGTCTTCTTCTTTCGTGAAAGTACGCCCACGCAGGATCGGAATCTTCATCGTCTGAAAGTAATCAGCGGTCACGATCGACCAATCGACGTTGAGCAATTCGTTTTTGTTGGGGCGCTTATAACCCTCAACCGCGATGTCCGATTGCCAGCCATTGGTGATCCCGGGAAGCCCTCCCGCCAGCGTCGCCTTCTCCACACCCGGCTGCGCCTGAACGGACTGTAAAATCTGATGCAGGAATCGACTGAGATCGGCAGGCTCGCGGAAGCGGCCGTCCGTGATGCGCAGTTCCATAGTAAGGACGCTATTCGCATCGAAACCGTTATCCGAATTCAGCAACCGCACCAAACTTTTCACCATTAAGCCGGCGCCAACCAGCAAGGCCACGGAGAACGCAACTTCCGCGACAACGAGGGTGCTGCGTAGTCGCTTGCCCTGGGCATCGGTCACTGTTGAGCTACTGACTTTGAGCGTTTCCTGTAGATCTGTTTTCGAAGCACGAAGGGCTGGTATGACGCCGAAGACAATTCCCGTGAGCAGCGAGATCACGATATTGAACGCGAGTATCCCCCCGTCTAAGCGAATGCTGCCCATTCGTGGAACAGTTTCATGGGCCACTATCGTGAGCACCTTCATGGTCCATGAGGTAAAGATCAGTCCGAGAACACCGCCGGCAAGAGCCAGCAGAAAACTCTCGACCAGCATCTGCCGGACAATCCTGAAGCGCGAAGCACCCAAAGCTGCTCGCACTGCAAACTCTTTTCGGCGCGCAGCACCACGTGCCAGTAGTAGATTTGCGACATTCGCACACGCAATCAACAAAACCAGACCGACAGCGCCGAACAGAATCTTCAAACCAATGTTCACTCTGCCGGTGATGCTATCTTGCAACGACACAACGTTAACGATGTGCGTTCCCCCACTCGCGATCGGGTGCTCTTGAAATAACTGTTGCCCGATACGGTTCATCTCCGCACGGGCCTGTTCGATCGTCACTCCAGGCTTGAGACGCGCGATGACATTCCCGGCGTTTCGCACATCGCGATGTCTCCAGCCCAGTGGACCGATAAGACCCCACAGTGGTGGTGGTCCCTGATGCGCGAAGCTTTGCGGTATCACGCCGATCACTTTGTATGGAGTGTCGTCGAGAAGGATGTCTTTGCCGACGACGTTCGGATCGGCGCCGAAGTGTTGCTGCCAAAACGCGTAGCTGATGATGACGACCGGAGCCGCGCCTACCTTGTCGTCATCCGCGTTAAAATCGCGCCCCATGAACGGCGCCGCGCGCATGATCTTGAAATAGTCGGCAGTGACCATTCGCGCGTCGAGATATTGCGCTTCAGTGGGGCCGGTCAGGTTCACACCCCACCCGCGAAATATCGACATAGCTTCGAAGACCTGATTCCGTGCGCGCCAATCGAGGAAGGTGGGATACGACACCTGCCGGTTCTTGATTTCCAATCCTGATTCATTCATCCAAACGAGGCGATCGGCTTCGGGATACGGCAGCGGACGCAGCAACACCGCATTGATCACACTGAACATAGCCGTGTTCACACCAATCCCGACCGCCAGCATCAACACAGCCAGCACCGTAAACCCGGGATTCTTGCGCAGCCACCGCAGCGCGTAGATCAGGTCTTGAAACATTTCTATATAGGTCCAATAGGTCCTATAGGACCTATTATTCGTACCTCAGCGCCACCAGTGGATCGACTTTCGTCGCGCGTCGCGCCGGGATGTAGCAGGCAATCAACGCCACCACCGTCAGCAGCAGCGCAATCACGCCGTACGTCAACGGATCGGAAACCTTCACTCCAAACAACATCTTCGAAAAACCTATCCATTTCTCGAGGTATCTTGTGAGCACATAAGCACCCACCAGTCCAAGGATTACGCCGAGGATCACGAGCGTCATTCCCTGCCGCACGATCATCCTGAGAACATTCCCGCGATTCGCTCCGAGCGCCATGCGAATACCAATCTCATGCGTGCGCTGCGCGACCGTATAAGCGAGCACGCCAAACAATCCGATCGCCGCGAGTTGTTGGGCCAGCAGAGCAAACAGGGTCAGTAGCTTCGCGAATAAACGCTCCATGCGAAGTGTTTCGTCAGCCTGCTCAACCTGTGTCATGACGTTCTGCACCGGCAGGTTTGCATCGATGTCGCGCACCACATTGCGCACGCTCGCTACTGTCGCAGATGGATCACCGGCGGTGCGCACTTCAAATACCGCGCTACTTAGCGGACGTTCCTGGCGATAAGAGCCGTACGCAGTCGGCGGCACTTCATCGCGCTGGCGCGCGTACTTCGCATCTCTGGCGACGCCGATGATCTCGAGTTCATCGGGCTTCGTATAGTCGTATGTGAAACGCTTTCCAATCGCGTTCTGATTCGGGAAGAACTTGTTCGCGAAGGTTTGATTGACGACTACAACCTTCGGTGAAGTCGCATTGTCTTCAGGACGGAAAGTGCGGCCGTAAAGCAAAGGAATGCCCATCACGTCGAAGAAGTTTTCGCGCACCGTGTGGCGGTAGCTTTCACCACTGGTCGGAATTCGTCCTTCCGAATCCGGTGTCGCAGATAAAGCCTCGCGCAGAAAGACGCCGCTCGAGCTTGAACTCTGCGACAGCAACGGCACGCGCGAAAACGTAACCCCCTGCACTCCCGGAACCGCGTCTAGACGCTCGCTTATCTGTTGATAAACCTGGCGCAGTTTCTCGTCTTTGTAACCGATCAACCCGGGTTGCACTTCAAACAGTAAAAGGTTCCGCGTGTTGAAGCCCGGATCGACTCGTTGGAGATTTACCAACGTGCGCACAAACAGTCCCGCACCAACCAGCAGCAACAGCGATAACGCCACCTGTACCACCACGAGCCCGCGGCTCAATAGCGAACGGTGAACCGCACTCGACCCGCGTCCACTGTCTTTGAGTGTTGGAGTCAGATCGACGCGGGTGCTGCGCCAGGCGGGCGCGACTCCAAAAATAATTCCGGTGAGTAGCGAGAGTGCGAAGGTGAAACCAAGCACGCGCAAATCGAGTCGCGGTTCGAGTGTCATGCCGCGACCACCCCAAAGACTCACTGCCAGTATTCCGTCTTTGATCCAGACAGCGAAGACAGTCCCTAGCAGACCACCCAGAAGGGCGAGGAGGATGCTCTCAGTGAGCAGTTGTCGAATCAGTCGCCGGCGGCTGGCGCCGAGTGCCAATCGTAAACCAATCTCTTTCTGACGTCCGGCTGCGCGCGACAACAAAAGGTTCGCAACGTTGGCACACGCGATCAGAAGCACGAGGCCGACAACGCCGAGCAACAGATAGAGCGAGGGCTTGTAGTATTCGCGCCGGTACATCTCGCCCTGTCCACCCGGATCTGCGAAGAGTCGCGGATACTGTTTGGGATCGAGATCGCTGATTTTATTGGCGCCGCTTTGCTTCGCGGCTGCCGCCTGCCGTGCAGCAC
>JBKPPU010000258.1:0-67979 GCA_046733695.1 Acidobacteriota bacterium | reverse complement strand
GGCTGTGGCGGAAGGACTCGAACCTTCGATAACCGGATTAACAGTCCGGCGCCTTACCAACTTGGCTACGCCACAAGAGAAATGGTTGCGGGAGCAGGAGTCGAACCTGCGTTAGTTGGCTTATGAGACCAATGAGCTTCCGTTGCTCTATTCCCGCAATGTGTGGATGCGGCGACGAGAGTTGAACTCGCACCAACTCGTTTACAAGACGAGTGCTCTGGATCCAATTGAGCTACGCCGCAGGAAATTTTGGTGGACTGGGAGGGAGTTAAACCCTCACGAGAAGTTTGCAGGACTTCTATGCTGTCAGTTACATCACCAGCCCGAAACTTTTTTGGAAGCCCGCGGAGGAGTTGAACCTCGTGCCTTTCCGCCCAGCTCTTCGGAGGTTCGGTTTAGAAGACCGATGCCGGGAACGCGGGCCGCAGTTTGGTGCCCAAGGAAGGATTTAAACCTTCAACCTCTGGTTTGTAGGACCAGCGCTCCATCGATTGAGCTACTCGGGCGAGTGTTTGGCGGTCGGAGTTGGATTTGAACCAACCTCTCGGGTTCTTCAAACCCGCGCTAATCCACCTCAGCTATCCGACCAATCCGCGTTATCCGCGGCAAAATGGAACTCCTGGCAGGACTTGAACCCGCAACTACGACGTTCGAAGCGTCGCGCTCTTCCAGTTGAGCTACAGGAGCATGAAATTTGGCAGGCCAGATCGTCGAAAACTTTGAATTCTAACTCAGGGCAGGTTTAATATGTGTTCCTGAAGTTCGTCCAATTTCTCGCTATCCGCAAAATACTATGCCCCAAATATTCTTGTCATACCGTCGCAGCAATGGTGGATATCTTGTCGCTAATCTCAGCGAAAAGCTGCAACAGCACTTTGGAGAAGATTCTGTTTTCTTCGACGTGGATACTATTCCGCTTGGAGTTGATTTCCGGGATTACATCGCAAGTAACGTCGGACTATGCGGAAATCCGGAAGGTTGACATTCTCAAATATTCCCTCACGGATGCGATTGTACTCAACCAAAAAGAGGTAGAAGTAGCACTGGCCGAGGACGATAAGTTAGTTAAGTCCTTAGCGAATGTAATCCGCCGGCTAACAACAGGATGAGGCCGGGATCTCGCCTGTAAAATTTGGCAGGGACGACGAGACTCGAACTCGCAAATCAACTGATTGAAAATCAGCCCGCTTTCCATTTCGCGTTCATCCCCATGGTCCATGTGCGCGTGGAGAGATTCGAACTCCTCACTGTGCTGATTTTAAGTCAGCTGCCTCTACCGAATTGGGCTACACGCGCAAAGCTTTTCGAATTGGTACCGGTGGAGGGATTCGAACCCACACTATCTAGTTTCTAAGACTAGCGCCTCATTCCAGTTGGGCTACACCGGCATAAGTTGGTCGCGGAGGTAGGATTCGAACCTACGTAAACGAGTTTCAGAGACTCGCGCCTTTCCAGCTCGGCCACTCCGCAAAAATCTGGCGGAGGCGACAGGAGTCGAACCTGCATGCGCACGCGCAGTGCGCGACGATTTAGTAGACCGCTGCCATACCAGTTAGGCGACGCCTCCGTGAATTGGAGGAAGGGACAGGAGTTGAACCTGCAAGCGACGTGCGCGGTAGTTTTCGGGACTACTGCCTTACCAGTTAGGCTACCCTTCCGAGATCTTGGTGCATGTGGTAGGACTCGCACCTACGAAGTCCGCGAGGGACGCCTGATTTACAGTCAGGTGCTTTTGCTGCTCAGCCACACATGCGTTAGAAACAGATGAAGGCAGAGAGAAACAAAGCCGCGAACACACTCAAGTCACATTCAAGACACACTTCGAGGCACACTTCTCCTGAGGATGGCGAACTCGCGGACTCTCGCAAAGCACCGAGTTCACCATCCGGCGAAGGCTCCCTGCCTTCATCCCGCAAAAAGTATTTCAATTGTCAAAAAACTAAAGGAGCGGGCTTTAAGCTTCTCAGGGAAGCTGCCCGCTCCTTCAATTCTCGTGAACTTTGTTTGAGATTGGGAGCGGGAGGCCGCTCCCGCTGTATTATTGCCTGATATTGAGGCTATTTATGGACGTCTGTTGTCCGAGTTTGCCGCTAAAAATATTGGCTGAGCAGACGACCAGATACGTGGCGGCGTAACGCTGCCATCGCATTAAATTTTCTCTGTATGTCCTGCTCATCAACATTGAAAGTTTCTCTCTCTCGTAAACGCGAACTGTTTTGTATAAAGTATCAATAGCGAGTCTGTCAAGAATTTTCTTAGCCACAGATGACACAGATTTAAAATCCGGATTTCTATCTGTGTCATCCGCGGTTCACAAAGATGCAAAACATCACGATCGCAGAAGCATCCGAGTTGCTACGCCGGAAAGAGATCTCACCGGTTGAGATCACCACGACGTGTCTGGCTCGGATTGAAGAACTCAATCCGACCATCAACGCCTTCATTACTGTGATGCACGAGAGCGCGCTTGGGGAGGCTCGTGCAGCGGAAACTGAGATCAACGCCGGCAACTGGCGTGGGCCACTACACGGCATTCCGATTGGCTTGAAGGACTTAATCGATACGGCTGGAGTGAGGACGACGTGCGCGAGCGCTCTCTTCGCAGATCGCGTTCCAACTGAGGACGCCTACATCGTTCAGCGTTTGAAAAGCGCTGGCGCTGTGTTGATCGGCAAACAGAACATGCAGGAGTTTGCCTACGGCGGCACGTCGACATCGTCTTACTTTGGTCCTGTTCACAACCCGTTGGACACAGATCGCATCGCCGGAGGTTCGTCAGGTGGTTCGGCGGCGGCGGTCGCTACAGGCATGTGCTTCGGGGCCATCGGCACTGATACGGGCGGCTCAGTCCGAGAGCCGGCGGCATTCTGCGGCATCGTGGGTTTGAAACCAACTTATGGCCGTGTCAGTGTGCGCGGCGTGTTTCCGCTCTCTGCATCGCTGGACCACGTGGGCCCGCTTTGCCGTGACGTCCGAGACACAGCGCTGTTGCTTCAAGCGATCGCAGGTTATGACAAACTCGACACAACATGCGTTGACTGGCCGGTTGATTCGTACACGGAGAAACTGGCCGACACGACGACGAAGCCACGCATCGGCATTGTGCGCCGTCCGTATTTCGATGACCTCGATCCCGGGATCGCGATCGCAATTGATGAAGCACTGAAACGAATCAGCAACTTTGCACCTGACATGACAGAAGTTGATCTGCCTGCCACACCATCTGCAGTGCAGGCGCCGGAAGTCTACGCCCTTCACGCAAAATCTTTCACGACCAAGCCCGAGCTTTATCTACCCTGGATTCGCGAAAGACTCAAACAGGCAGCCGCAATCAACACTGTTTCCTACGTCGAGGCGCGACAACACCTGGACCGTGTACGACGTGAAATTGACGATGTCTTTTCGACGGTCGACTTTCTGATTACTCCGACGACACCCGTCCCGCCGATCACGATCAGAGAAGCATTGGACATGTCACCCGATCCAGCGGGCGAGCTCTGGCTGAGAAACACTCGTCCTTTTAATGCCTACGGCGTGCCCACGATCTCGATTCCCTGCGGCTTCACCCAAGCTGGTCTGCCAATCGGTCTACAGATTTCCTCCGCACACTTCAGTGAAGCAAAACTACTCGCGTTTGCTTTCGCTTGCGAGCAGACATTCTTCCGTGAATGATCCACTGGTATCATTCGCAAAAATTCTGCAGGAGGTCTTATGTCGACTAAAGGATTGCTCGTGCGTTTGGAAGCGAAATCAGGTAAGGAAGCCGAGGTGGAACAGTTTCTCCGTTCGGCCGTGCCATTGGTCCAACAGGAACCCGCCACCAGTGCGTGGTTCGCCATTCGGCTGGGACAATCCGAATTCGGCATCTTCGACGTCTTTCCGGATGATGCAGGACGCGACGCTCATCTCTCCGGAGCGGTCGCCAAGGCGTTGATGGAAAACGCAAGCACGCTGTTAGCGAAGCCGCCAAGCATCGAAAAGATCGATGTGCTTGCCGAAAACTTCCAGGGGTGAGTTAGCGCTGAGTCCTCGTCGACCGGAGAATGATGCCGGCAAGTATGACGACGAAGACGATGATGATGACGTATTTCATTTCTTGAATAGTTTGGCGAACGCCGCCCGAGCATCTGTCGGAGCGCCTGAAGAAGTTTGCCGCTCGACCACAGTTCGTGGCGCGTATAGCTCGCACGTGTTGTTGGCGTTCTTGTTAACGATGCGTTTTGTGATCTTCGTGCTGCATTCGAAGTGAGCGCTCGGATCAAAGTGTGTGCATTGGCGACAACTATGGAGAGCGCTGTTGCACTTGGAGCACGAACTCGTGAAGTTGATCGTGGCTGGAGCCTGAATTCCGCAGTTGGCACACTTCACTGCTTCGCCGAACGCCATCATCTTTGGTGAGCGCGGGCCTTCGCGGTCCTGAGGTCTTGATTGTCCCTGCGGCGGTTTTGATTGCGGTTTTGGTCGCTGCGGTTCGCGATCGTTGTCCATGTAGCCGCGCTGCCGGTATTTGCGGTCGCTCATCGAATCGCTCCAGATTGAACGGATTCGCCAGATCATACGTGAAATTCAGAAAATGCGACAGGTTCTCTGTACAACCTCTGCGTTCTCTGTGACTTTGTGGTTGTTGTAACTCGGATTCCTATAACCAGAGAGGCACAGAGGACACAGAGGTTGCACAGAGAAATCCCTAGCCATTAGCCACTTTCTTCATCAGCTCACTAAGCTTCCGCGTGGTGTTGAGATTTCTGATCGTCATGTCCTGATACATCTGACGGCTGGAGAGTTTTACCATCTGCGTGCGTGTGAGATCGCTGACTTGCGCGGACCAAAGGAGCGCGCCCGGACGATAGAGCACTTCCTCGATGTCGGCCTTGACCACCAGCTCGTCCAAAATCTTTTCCGAGTCGATTGTGTGGCGCAGGAAGATCACGTTGTAGCGCCAATTCGGATCGCCGGCCCAGGTTTTCGGCAAGCTCTGCACGAGTTTTTCCATCTCAGGCAGACTGCGCAACACTACTCTCGAATCGAGCTGATAATCCTTCGACAGCATCTGCTCGATCTTCTTCTCGAGCTTCCGCGCGTCGTTTTCCTTTGTCGTAAAAATGATGTTCCCGCTGTTGATGTAAGTCGAAACGTGCGGAAAACCCATCGCCTCAAAGCTCTTCTTCAACGAACTCATACTGATCATGTTGTTGCCGCCGACGTTGACGCCGCGCAGCAGCGCCACAAACACGTTCAATTTAGATTTTGTCATCTCGTCATCACACCCGATTTAGATTTGCTTTTTGTCTTTCCCCGCTCTATCATCTGCCGCACCCAGAAACAAGCTACCTCCCAAACGTGGTTCCTCCCAGTTTGGCTCAGTTCACCCCAGATACAAAGTAACTGACGATATCGTCGTGCGATCCAGTCCGCGTCCTTCCCCTGGATTTCTCGACTGCTCAGCGGCGGACGCTCCCTAATAGCAACTTATCTCACTGGAGGTCATATGAAGAAAACGCTTGCGATGTTTGCTCTCGTAGCCATCTCGGTCGCAGTGATAGTCCTCACTGCAGTTCACGGTCAGAATTCCAACGGCAATAAATTCCGGCGCATGAGTGCGGACAAAAGAATTGCCAATCAATACATCGTCGTTCTCAAAGACGACGTCGCCGACGTCGACGGTGTGGCTCATCGCCTCGCACGTGATTTCGGTGGCGATCGTGATAACGGTCAAACTTATCATCGCGCACTCAAGGGTTTCTCGGTGCGCATGAACGAACAACAAGCTCTCCGCCTCGCAAACGATCCACAGGTCGCGTTTATCGAAGAGGATAGTGTCGTCTCGTTGAATACAACTCAAACTGGCGCTACGTGGGGACTCGATCGCATCGATCAAAGAGATCTTCCACTCAACGGAACATACACCTACAACGCGACCGGCACCGGCGTTAAGGCTTACATCATCGATACCGGCATCCGCGCGACGCATACACAGTTTGCGGGACGCGTGATCTCGGGTTTCACGGCCATCAACGATGGTCTCGGCACCAACGATGGCAATGGACACGGCACACACGTGTCCGGCACTGTCGGCGGTTCGACTTATGGCGTCGCAAAGAACGTCACGCTCGTTGCAGTCCGTGTGCTCGATTCGAGTGGCAACGGAACGAACTCCGGCGTGATCGGCGGCGTGGATTTCGTCACGTCTGATCATCAGGCAGGACAGCCGGCTGTGGCGAATATGAGTTTGGGCGGCGGCCTTTCTTCAGCACTCGACACGGCGGTCAGCAATTCGATTAACGATGGCGTGACTTACGCGATCGCAGCAGGCAATGAGAATCAAAATGCATGTAACACTTCGCCGGCTGATGTCGCGAGTGCGATTACTGTCGGCTCAACAACCACGACCGACGCACGTTCCTCATTTTCAAACTTCGGAACCTGCCTCGACATCTTCGCACCGGGCAGCAGTATCACCTCGTCATGGAATACCAGTGACACAGCAACTAACACGATCTCCGGAACGTCGATGGCAACACCGCACGTCACGGGCGTCGCAGCTCTCTTTCTGGAGACAAATCCAACCGCTTCGCCGGCAACGGTCGCTGCGGCCATCATCAACAGCTCCACGCTGAATCATGTGAGCAACCCGGGAACCGGATCGCCGAACCGGTTGCTCTTCTCGCTCTTGACTGGGGCGCCACCGCCGACTCCGACACCAACTCCGACTCCAGTTCCAGGAGCAGAATTGTTGCTGAACCGCGGCTTCGAATCAGGCGCTGTTAATTGGACCGCAACCGCGGGCGTGATCACCAATTCAACGGGACAAACTCCTCGTACCGGCTCCTTCTACGCGTGGCTCGACGGTTATGGCACAACCCATACCGATTCGCTCTTCCAACAGATCGCCGTTCCGTCCAGTGCGACGACTGTGACCTTGAGTTTCTGGCTGAAGATCAATACAGCCGAAACAACAACGGTAACGCCGTTCGATACGTTGCGAGTACAAATTCGTAACTCGAGTAACACGGTGCTCAGTACACTTGCGACTTATTCGAACCTGGACAAGACAACAGGGTACGTGCTGAAGACTTTCGATGTTACTGCCTTCAAGGGACAGACAATTCGCATCTACTTCCTTGGAGTTGAGGACTCGTCGTTGCAAACCTCGTTTGTAATCGACGACACATCCTGCACGACGCAGTAGTCGATGGTCCAACCCTTGCATCCACAGATTACACAGATAATAATCTGCGTAATCTGTGGATAAAGGAGTCACGATATGCGGATTGCTCCTACGCTCCTATTCATCTCTCTGCTGTCACTGACTGTCTCAGCACAAACGTTTCGCGGCACGATCCTCGGCACGATTACCGATCCGAATGGAGCCCTTGTCGTGGGAGCGAAGGTCACGGTCAAAAACATGAACACGGGTCTCGAACGTTCGACCACCACGGACGACGCCGGCAACTATACCGTTGCCGAGTTGCCGATTGGTCTATATGAGGTGCGCATCGAGCTGTCGGGTTTTAATCCGCAGGTGGTCCAAAACGTTATCGTCGAAGTCGCCAGTGAAAAGCGCGTCGATCGGCAACTGAGTGTAGCCACCGGTATAGATACCATCGTGACCATAGCCACAAACGAGCAGGTCGAAACCACCAGCAACGCGCTTGGCGGCACGATCACAACTAAAGCCGCCGCTGACTTGCCCATCAACGGACGCGACTTCACAAAATTCCTGACCATGGTTCCCGGCGCGACCGGCGATCCTTCAGGAGCAACTGATTCTCCGGGCTCGTTTGGATTGTTCAGCGCAAACGGCAACCGCGGGCGTGCGAACAACTATCTGCTGGACGGCACCGACATGAACGACGGCTACCGAAACTTACCGGCAATCAACGAAGCCGGCGTTTTCGGAACTCCCGCAACCATCCTGCCAATCGAAGCTATTTCCGAAGCTGCTATTCAGACAAACGTCGAAGCCGAGTTTGGCCGTAACTCCGGCGCCACAGTGAACATCGTGACGAAGTCAGGCACGAACGATTTTCACGGCTCTCTCTTCGAATTCTTCCGCAACGACAAACTCGATGCGCGCAACTTTTTCAATCGCGACTCTGAGCCGCAAACGGCGTTTAGAAACAATCAATTCGGCGGCGCAATTGGTGGGCCGGTAAAACGCAATCAGACGTTCTTCTTCTTTGCTTACGAAGGCCAGCGTGAACGTGTTGGACTGAATTCAACTGCACGAGTACCTGACCCGCGCGAGATCGCCGCTCTTGGTGGTCCTACAAATCCGGTTATCGCGCGTCTGCTGGCCCGCAATCCCTGGCCCGCGCCTAACAATCCGTTGCCGCTCTTCGATAACAGCGGCGAACCGAATCTCTTCGTCACCACGCCTGCTTCCAACGACGTCGACAGCCTGATAGCCAAGATCGATCACTCATTCGATAAGGACAACCAACTTACCGGACGCTATTTCTACGGCACGAGCGATCAGTCGTTTCCACTTGCCATTCTCGCCGGCAATATTCTTCCGGGCTTCAACACCACTACACCGACGAAAGTCCATCTCGTTTCGATCTCCTATCTAAAGCTTCTTTCGCCCACTAAAGTTAACGAGCTGCGATTTGGTTTCAATCGCTTCAAGGAAGGATTCTTTCCGGAAGACAACGACTTCGATCCGCGTTCGATCGGACTCAACACCGGTATCACGGGGGAGCAGGACTTTGGACTGCCGCAGATTCGTATTCAGGATGACCTGGGAATTGCCAACATCGGCGCCACTCTCTCCGTCCCGCGCGCCCGTACCGATATCAACTATCAAGTGATCGATAACTTCTCCTGGAAACTCACGAAGCACGATCTGAAGTTTGGTTATGAGTTTCGACGCACCACGGTGGATCAGTTCTTCGACGCCGGGTACCGCGGCCGTTTGGACTTTGCATCACTGGAAGACTTTCTCTCCGGCACGCTCAGCGGCGGCCGGGCCGCACGTGGCAATTCGAATCGTTTCACTTTCCAGAATTCACACGCCGGGTATTTGCAGGACACGTTTCGTTACAGCCCTAATCTCACCTTCAATCTTGGGTTGCGCTGGGATTACTTCGGCGTCATCGACGAACGCGATCATCTGTTGAGCAACTTCGATCCCGTAGCAGGTCTTGTGCAGGTTGGTTCGCCGGGGCTTCCGCGTCTCTACGATCGCGACTGGAATAATTTCTCGCCACGCGTGGGAGTGGCGTGGAATGTTAACGGTGATGATAAGACGGTTGTGCGCGCCGGCTGGGGTCTGTTCTACGACGCGTTCTCGCAGGACTTCTTTGCGGGACAACTGCCGTTCAATACGTTCAATCCCGGACCAGCGTTCAATCCCGTTGGGCCGGCGCCGGTGCTTTTTTCGTTTTCGACTACGCCAGTGATCCAGAATGGCGTCCCAATCTTTACAGACTTTCTCGATTCCGACGTGTTCGCCGTGGATCCGAACCTGCGCACTCCGTACATTCAAAACTATAATTTCAACATTCAACGCGAGCTGTTTAGGAATGGCGTGCTTGAAGTCGGATACGTGGGTTCGCACGGCACGAAGCTGTTCCGTTATCGTGATATTAACCAGCCGGTGAATCCGAGTGTTTCGTCGGCGCGGCCGTTTGACAATGGTCCATTTGCGCCGTCGGGCGGCACTTTCTTCTACGTCAATCAGCTCGAAACCACCGCGATATCGAATTACAACGCATTGCAGACGAGCTTTTCGGTACGAGAGCGCAGAGGGTTTTCCGCGCAGGTCAATTACACCTGGTCGCATTCGATCGATAACGCTTCGGATGGTCAGGACTACGTGGCGAATGCGACCCAGCCGGACAACAGTCACTGCACAAAGTGCGAGAAGGCGAATTCAAATTTTGACAATCGACACCGGTTTGTCGTCACAGCGAGTTATGCGCTGCCGAATCTTTCGGAGTCGCATCCGCGGCTCGGTAAGGGCTGGCAAGTAAATACAGTGGTGACGCTTCGAACCGGCAATCCGTTTCACCTGACCTTGTTCGATGATTACAACAACACGGGGGAGTTTTTCCCGCGACCGGATGTTGTTGGGGATCCGTATGCGGGCACGAGTGCGCCCGACAGGTTCATCAATCTCTCGGCGTTCAAAGTGCCTTGCACGCTCGATCCGATGGGTGATGGCAGTGCGGCGTCGTGTATTCCCGGCACGTGGCATTTTGGTTCGCTTGGTCGAAATGCGTTGCGTGGGCCGGGTTATCAGAATGTCGACTTCTCGATCTTCAAGGATACTGACATTACGGAGAGGCTTCGAATTCAACTGCGAGCTGAGATCTTCAACATCTTCAATCATCCGAACTTCTCGAATCCGCTGTTGCCGAGTTTTGCGGCCGACATGACGTCGTCGATCGATCCTGTAACGGGCCGCGGAACCGGATTTCTGCCGATCACCGTCACGCCGGACGTGGGCATCGGCAATCCATTCATGGGCGGCGGTGGGCCACGAAATATCCAGCTCGCACTAAAACTGATCTTCTAAAGAATTAGCCACAAAAAGGCACAAAAAGCACAAAAAAGATCAGAAGATTGAGCGTGTCCAAATGAGCTGATCGTTTTTGTGCTTTTTTGTGCCTTATGTGCTTTTTGTGGCTACTCTTTGGGGCGACAGGGGGGTTGCTCTGCGCGCAGTTTTGTCGCAAGATCGCTCGCTTCTCGACAACGGCCGACCTTCACTAACTCGCTGCGCAGCAGCAATCCAACACTCGTATCGTTCGGGTCGACCGCCAGAGCAGACTGCAGATGAGCGATCGCTTGATCGTGCTTGTTCTGGCCGGCTAAGAGAATCGCGAGATTGTAGTGTGCGTTGACTCTTCCAGGCTCAATTCGAATAGCCTCTTCAAACTGCTCTGCCGCGCCCTGTACATCTCCTAATTGCGAGAGCGCTACTCCGAGATTTATGCGAGCAATGACACTGTCAGGCTTTGCTGCGACCGCTTTGCGAAATTCCTCTGCCGCTTCCGCGTATCGCTTCGCCTCGAACGCAACCTTTCCGCGCGCAAGCGGCAACCGCTCGCCTTCGATTAGGTTCTGAAGAGCGTCCACAAGCGGATCTGCGACCCGTACACCTACGGATCCTTGTTGGGCCAGGTGGGCTTTGACCTTTTCCATCTCGCCAAGTCCGCGGTAAGCCATCGCGAGTGAGTAATGAACACGATTCGCGTTCGGCACCTGTGCGAGCGTGGCTTCGAAATGTCGAATCGCTTCAGCATAACTGCGCGCAGAGAGCGCCACCTGGCCCAACCCGTAATGTGCAGCCGCATTGTTCGTGTCGAGCTCTAATGCGGCGCTGAAGCTTGCTTTAGCTTCGTCCAGGCGATTCAGTTCGAGAAAGATGTTCCCGAGATTGACGGGTACAGCTACGTAGTCCGGGCGCAAGCTTCGCGCGATACGAAACCCGCGAATCGCATCGTCGAAACTGCCTTTCTGTTGATCGAGTTTCGCGAGCAGATAAGTCCAGCGAAAGTCTTTAGGCGCGAGAATACTGGCATTGAGATAACAATCGTGCGCCGGCTCAATCAGCGAATACGCATGATAGAGCTGGCCCAACTTTCCATACGCTTCGGCCAGTGCTGTCTCTGTCGTAGCCGGATTCTTTGACGCGCTCGCGAGCGAGTTTTGCAGCTCTGTTACTTGTTCGCGAACGCTTTTCTCGAGATTCGTCAGATCGGGCCAACGCACGGCGACGAGATCTTTTCGGGACGACTGTGAATAGACGACCGGCGTGATCACCAGGAGCACAATCGCCAGGAAGTTCTTCACTCTCACGGTCCCTCTTTCAATGTCGTGTATTGATCTAAGCGCACGTCTTTCCATTCTTCAACTGTCCCACCGGGCCAACGAACTCGGACTGCTTTCACCTTCATGCCCTGGCCAAGGCCCACCAGCACACGCGGATCGTTCCCAGACAAATAACTGCCATCGGTTCTCACGCGGCGACGCAGAATATTATTGTCAGTGACAACGATCTCCACCAGAGCGCCCAGCATGTCTCGACCACTCTTCCCAATTAGCCTTAATCCCAGCCAGTGGTTCTGATTTCCCACCTGATTTATTAACAATCGCGCCGGGCCGTTGTTGTTCGTCACTAGAACATCCGCATCGCCATCGTTATCGACGTCTCCCATTGCCGCACCGCGACTGACCTCGAGTGGCTGCAGATCCGGCTGGTCCATGATCTCGACAAAGTTTCCTTTGCCGGTATTGCGAAAGAGTTGATTGGGCTGGCCCAATGGAAATGGATTTTTCTGGCGCACAAGCGCAGGTATCAATTGCACGGACCCATTCGCCACGAACAGATCGAGCCAGCCATCGTTGTCGTAGTCGAAAAAGAAAGTGCCAAAGCCGGTGAAACGGGTCCCGGGCATTCCCAGGCCCGCTTCGCGAGTCCGATCTTCAAAGACCCCCTGGCCCAGATTCACGAAGAGTGCGTTGATCTCATCCATCAGATGAGTCACAAAGATGTCGTCGGTGCCGTTGCCGTCAAAGTCTCCCACATCGACGCCCATACCAGCTTCAGTCTGTCCGTTTCGATTGACGGCAGCGCCCGCTAAAAGCGCGTCGTTAACAAATGTGCCGTTCTTTTGGTTTGTCCAGAGTTGATTCTGATCTCCGTCGTTTGCGACGTAGATGTCGATCCAGCCGTCGTTGTTGAAATCCGCCGTCACGATTCCGAGTCCGTGTCCAAACTCTTTACTGATGCCCGCTGAGACCGTTACGTCTTCAAAAATTCCGTTGCCTTTGTTGTGGAAAAGTCGATTGCCTGGCGCGCGAAAGACGCGAGGCGTGCAGTAGTCTTTCGCGGTGTTGGAGGCGAAGCAGTTGGGACTATTCGCAACCGTAAAGTCCGCGTAGTTCACCACCATCAGATCGAGCCAACCGTCCCGATCGTAGTCAAAGAACGACGCGCTTGTGCTCCAGCGTGGATCGTCTGTGCCGCTCTCCTTAGTGACGTCAGTAAACTTTCCCCCACCTTTGTTCAGGTACATCTGATTGGAACCGAGATTCGAAAGGTAGAGATCCGGCAGTCCATCGTTGTTGATATCACCGACGGCGACGCCCATGCCGTAACCGGTCGCGACGATGCCACTCTGCTGCGTGACGTCCGTGAACGAAAGCTTTCCTTTGGTTAGATCGTTGCGAAAGAGGCGGCCTCGCGGCGACTCGGGTCCACGCCACGGAAATAGCGTGGAGCCGGGTTGAGTGTTTGGCTCGAGTGTATTCCCCTGGACCAGGAAGCAATCGAGATCGCCATCGTTGTCAAAATCAAATAGCGCTCCGCCGCTGCCAGTGATCTCGGGCAGGTAAAACTTCCCGGTCATGCCGTTGTAGTGCTGGAACTTTAATCCGATTTGTTCTGCGACTTCTTTGAAGATGGCAAGTTTTTTTTGACCGGCCACGGAGAACGGCACGATTAGCAGGAGCACCAGCACTGTCGCGATGATTCGCATGCGTGCTGATTATTATCTTGATCTAACGCAAAAAGAAAATCCCACTCGCTGCTATCACCAAGAAGGCCACGAGTGGGATTTTCGGTATTTGCGAAGTCTGTTAGTAACCCACAATGTCGACGACGCTGAAATTCTGCGCAACGTCTGTGACTTCACGTCGGGGTCTCTTCAACTCTCGACCAATGTTGTCAGGCAGCCAAACTTGCGAGAGGTAGTGCTGATCGCCGTAACGTCGAAACGTCAGTTTCGCATTACTCAAGTTGTGGTTCACACCACGCGTACGCTGAGTCAGGGTGACCGCGTTTGCCTTCCCGTCAGTTTTCTGCACGCGGACGACCTGGTTGTCCGCGGTAATTTTGTACTCTCCCGCAGGCAGTTCCTTGTTGCCGACCTTGAAGCTAAAGGGCACCGCGAAAGTTTTATAGTTGAGAGCCGTTTGCGCCTGCGCTGAAGCCGCAAAAGCCAGCGCCAGGGCCATTATGATTGTTAATCTTAAGAATGTTGCTTTCATTTCATCACCTCTCCATACCTGAGTAACGCGCAAACTTCGGTTTGGATGGGTACAGAGGTGATGAAATTTATTTGCGCGATTTTCTAATCTGCCGGAGTTTCGCGACGCGGTCTTTTGTGTAAGGTAGCGTCGAATTCTCGAGGACGGCGTAATAACGTTTTCGTTGCTGATCGGATTCAGCCAGCAGAAAAACGATCTTCTCGCCGGTGAAGTACTCCTGCTTGAAGCCGGCTTCCGCGCCGTGAAAGTATTCAATCGTGTCGCCTTTCTTGAAGCGACCTTTGAACGACTCGATCACGACAGCCTTAATCTTCCAATTCTCATAGCCGCCGACACGGTTCGTGATTTCGGCATGTTCGATGCGGATGTGCGCAACGACGGCGACGGCTTTGTAGTCGTGTCTGAGGTAGCTGAGCGACGGCCAATTGTCGTCGTCCTGGAACGAGAGACCGAATGGCAGGAGGATCAGCAGAATTAGGAGCTTGAGCATAGTTTATCCACAGATTACGCAGATTATATTAATTCAATCTGTGTAATCTGTGGATATGATTGGAGGAAAACATGTCGCAGCAAACAGAAATGCCCAGGCGAACGCTGGGTCGGACGGGGGTTGAGGTTTCGCTCGTTGGTCTGGGTGGTTGGCACCTGGGATTTAAATATATCGATGAGGAGTTGAGCATTCGCATCATCCGACACGCTATCGATAGCGGGATCAACTTCATGGACAACTGCTGGGACTATAACGATGGCGCCAGTGAAAAGCGGATGGGCAAGGCGCTGAAGGATGGATATCGCGAGCGAGTCTTTTTGATGACCAAGATCGATGGCCGTACAAAAAAGGACGCGGCGAAACAGTTGGACGAGTCACTCGAGCGCATGCAAACGGATCATATCGATCTGGTCCAACACCACGAGATTCTTCGCTTCGAAGATCCGCATCGCATCTTCGACGAGCAGGGTGCGAATGCCGCGCTGCTCGAAGCCCGCGACGCCGGTAAGATCAGTTTCATCGGATTCACCGGCCACAAAGATCCTCGCATTCACCTACACATGCTCGAAGTGGCGAAGGAAAACGGATTCGAGTTTGACACGGTGCAGATGCCGCTCAACGTGATGGACGCGCATTACCGGAGTTTCGAAAAGATGGTTCTGCCGGAGCTCGTGAAACAAAATACCGGAGTGCTGGCGATGAAGACTCTTGGCAATCGGATGATTCTGGAATCGAAGACTGCCACGGCGATAGAGTGTCTTCAGTACGCGATGAACCTCCCGGTGTCTGTCGTGATTACGGGTTGCGAAAGCATGGAAGATCTCGATCAGGCATTAGAAGCGGCCCGCACGTTCAAACCGATGAGTGATGAACAGGTATTGAGCCTGCTGAGCAAAACGGCGCAGGCGGCGTCACGCGGAGAGTTTGAGTTGTTCAAGACGACTTCGATCTTTGACGGGACTGCATTGCATCCGGAGTGGCTCGGTGAAGAGCCACCGGAAGTTCAGCGTGCGATGCAGACGAGCTAAAGTGCCTCAGTTTCGAGGTCGAGGGGAATATAAGATTCCTGGCGCATGAGATGTCGCACCAGAAGTGGCTCGTCGAACATCTGTTCGAGACCACGGACGATCGCGTATCTCGGTTCGTCGGCGACGCGGACCGGAAGTTTTGTTTCTTCACGAAGGTAATCGTCCAGACCGCCGAATAGCGCACCGCCGCCGGTGAGAATGATTCCGCGATCGTAGATGTCGCCCGCGACTTCCGGCGCAAGCTCGCCCAGAGTTGAACTAATACTTTCGACGATCCGGCGAACTACTTCCTGAGCGACCGGGTAAATCTCTCCCGCGGTGATGTCGATGGAGCGAGGCATTCGTGTCAACACGTCGCTGCCGCTGACCGGGATTTCCTGTCCGAGGTTTGAAGGCACAGTTGCCGAAGCCAGTTCGAGTTTCAAACGTTCACCCGTTCGCGCACCAATCAGCAAACCGCGATGGCGGCGAACGTGATTGATAATCGCCGTGTCGATATTCGCACTGCCGATGCGTTCCGCGCGCGCGCGCACGATCTTGCCACCCGCGACAATAGCGACGTTGGTCGTGCCACCACCGATATCGACGACTGCCGAAGCGCGCGGCTCGTCGATCTTGATGCCGCATCCGAAAGCCGCCGCGAGACCCTCCTCGATCATGCCGACACGGCCGACGTGTGCGTGCTGAGCAGCACTGAGCAATGCGCGTCGTTCCACCGGAGTGACGTCGGAAAAGACACTCATTAGCGCACGGCGGCTGAAGTGTGAAAGACCGCCGCGAGCATTCCGGACAAAGTACGCCAGCATCTCCTTCGTTCTTTCGAAGTCGGCAACGACACCATTGAGCATTGGCGAGAGTACCGTCACACCACGCGCTTCGCGTCCGTACTTCTGTTTTGCTTCGCGACCGATGTCGATCATCTCACCGGTTATCGAGTCGACCGCCACGAGTGATGGCTCGTCGACAACCACGCCGCGGCCACGTACAGAAATGATCGTCGAAGCCGATCCCATGTCTATCGCCATCGAATCGGACACGAGATTCTGCAAAGCGCGCATTCCGAGGAACGCCGATGTCTTCTTCGTGAACGCCATAACGCCACGACTTTAAACCAAGCCACTAAGAAGCACAAAAAGAGTTAGCCACAAAAAGGCACAAAAAGCACAAAACGATTATTCATGGAAGGCGCCCACTTATTCCTGGGATTTGTTGGGCGCCTCCGCTCAATAATCGTTTTGTGCCTTTTGTGCCTTTTTGTGGCTAAGTCTTACTGGTGGCGCAGGACGACGATGGGATCGACGCGCATGGCGCGCTGCGCGGGAATGAGGCAGGCGAGGAGGGCTACCGCGCCCAGGATAGTGACGATAATTACGAACGTGATTGGATCTGTCGGCGTAACACCAAAGAGCATGTTCTCGATGAAGCGCGTCAAACCAAACGACGCCAGCACTCCGACAATAACGCCGATGCTCACGAGCACAACACCGCGGCCCATGATCAGTTTCAAAATCGATCGCGGCCGGGCGCCGAGTGCCATGCGAATCCCGATCTCGCGCGTGTGCTGCGCGACTGTGTAACTCATCACACCGTAGACACCGATCACAGCCAGCAACAACGACACTGCCGCAAAAACACTCAACAACGTGCTGTTCACACTCTTGTCGCGAACAGTGTTCTCGATCACGAGGTTCATCGTCTGCACTGCATAGATCGGCTGCGCCGGATCAACTGCCTGAACCTCTCGACGGACCGCGGCGGTGATGTCATTGTTATTAAGAGTCGAACGCACCATGAGTCGCATGTTCCAGCGCATGTCCGGCCAGAAATTCTTCAGCGTGTACGGCGCGTACAGCTCGGCGACCGACTCGTGCAGCAGACCATAGTTCTTCCTGGATGAAGTTCCTCATCGAGCACTCCTTTAGCCACGGATTAGACGGATTTATTTGACTTTCATCACTACGAACGTGAGGTCGTCGTAAAGAGCCATGCCGCTGCACCACTCTTTGACACGCCGGGCCACCACGTCGCGGATCTGATCGGCCGACAGGGTCTTGATTGATTTCAGCGTGTCCATGATGCGGCTGGTGCCGAACTCTTCGCCTTCGACGTTCAGCGCTTCGCTGAGACCGTCTGTGTACAGGAACAGGAGATCGTTGGCTTTCATCTGCACGGTTTCCTGCTCGTAGGCGGCATGCTCAAAGGCGCCGGCGACCAATCCGCCTGAAGTCAGTTGGCGAACTTCCAGATCGGAGTCATCGGAAAGATAGAGTGGCGGATTGTGACCGGCATTAACGTACGTCAGCCGCTGTGTTGCCTGGTCAAACGTGGCGTAAAAGAACGTCACGTAGTGCTCACCGTTCGTGGTATTGAACAGCAGGCGGTTTAGCTTGCTTACGATTGAAGACAACTCCGCGTGTGGCGCGTTCGAACCATTCCTTGCAGTCAGACTTCGCAACGTAGCCTGCACCGTCGACATCAACAACGCGGCGGGCATCCCTTTGCCCGCGACATCGGCGATCGCCAAACCAAGCTGGCTGCTGTTGTCGAAGTTGATGAAGTCGTAATAGTCGCCTCCGACACCACGCGCGGGCTCGCAGAAACCCGCCACCTCCATCGCCACACCCTTGGGCGCACATGACGGAAGCAGACGCTGTTGCACTTCTGCTGCGAGGGCGAGCTCGCGACGCATTCTTTCCTGGGCCACCATGCGTTCGGTCAGTCGGGCGTTGTCGATTATTAGTGCGAGCTGAGCGGCGATCGACATCAGCAGCTCTCGATCGGCAACCGCGTATTGAAAGCCACCGCGTCGTGGACCAAACGAGAGTATTCCGACAAGCTCGTTCTTTTGTCGTATCTGGACCAGCAGTGTCGACTTGATCGCGCGCAAGACGTCGTGCTCATTTGCACGCTCTTCGCGAGTTGAAGGTAAGACGGAATTGAGCGCCTGTGACCAGGTTTCGATTTCTTTGGGTTCGATATGCAGCGGCGTCGAAAGGTTCATGAGCCGGCGCACGACGAAGGCACGTTTATTCAACTGCAATGTTTTTCCTGGAGGACATCCTTCAGGCGCTCCGGTCAAAATACGCAAGGTGAAATTTCCGGTGCTGTCGTCACGAATAAAGATCGCGGCGTTGCTGGCGTCGAGCGCGTTTCGGACCTTCTCAGCGACGCGTTGATAAAGCTGGTCGATGCTGGCGACGTGTTGTGAACCCTGTCCGAGGTCGAAAAAGATCTTGCGCTCGTCGTACGGCGCGGGAGCGTAATACCGTTGGATTTTGGGTAACAGACGTCGACGAGCAACGATGTGAGTGATGACAAAGATGGCGAGCAGCAACACCGAGACAATCGTGTCCATCCGGCCGCCCCACGCATCGATGAGTCGCAGCCGGCTGCCGGAAAAAACAAGGACAAAGATTACGGTGAAGAGAAGAACCTCGATCGAATAGTAGATACGCTTCAGCGTGAGGTGACCTTTGGTGTGTCGCCAGAGACGGCGCGCCGCTTTTCGCGTCGGCATATTGAGGCGCGGCAAGATCCTCATTCTTCTTCAGACTCCGATCTCAGTGCTCCAAAAATGGTCTTCTCTAGGAATACACCGCCGGGATTCATTATCTAACAAGGTAATGCTTAAGTGTTAGTGAGGGTAGAGGTGTGAATGTTGCACATCCTGAGGCCACAAATTCGTAAGTTGATGTAAACTGGATCGCTGTTTTGAGCTTTTTGTGCTTCTTTGTGGCAAATCTAAAAGACCCCATCACTACCATCGACATCAGCACTCATATTGACACTCAGGAAGCAGCGGGTGAGTCGACTCACGTGATCGGCGAAGGTACCGGAGACTTTCCCACTCGTAAAACTGAAGAAGCCACCGGGCGCTCTGCGCTGCTGGTCGGGACGGGAATTCTGATCAGTCGCATCGTCGGCGTCATCAGGCAAAGAGTCTTTGCGCATTACCTGGGCACGTCCGATGCCGCCGGCGCATTCAGCGCCGCGTTTCGAATTCCGAACTTTCTGCAAAACGTCTTTGGCGAGGGCGCACTCTCGGCTTCGTTCATTCCGGTCTATGCGAAGCTGCTCGCCGGCGGTGACAAGAAAGAAGCCACTCGCGTCGCGAATGCTGTCCTCACGTTGCTAGTGTTCGTGACGTCGGTGATCGTGCTTGTTGGAGTTTTGACGACTCCATACTTCGTCGATCTTTTTGCCTACAGTTTCAATCCCGCCACACGCGCACTCACGATTCAACTGGTTCAGATTCTCTTCCCGGGCGCGGGATTGCTCGTGCTGTCCGCCTGGTGTTTGGGCGTACTGAACAGTCATCGCAAATTCTTTCTTTCCTACATTGCTCCTGTCGCGTGGAACCTCGCGATCATCACGACCTTGATCCTTTTTGGCGGCGGTGTGGATCACTTCCGGCTTGTGATCCTCGTGGCGCTGGGATCTGTCGCGGGCAGCGTTTTACAGATTCTGGTTCAGCTTCCGACTGTTGTGAAACTGCTGAAGTCGTTGCGGCCGGTGATCGACACCTCGGATATCAATGTTCGAAAAGTGCTGACGAACTTCATTCCGGTGTTTGTCAGTCGCGGTGTGGTTCAGATTTCTGCGTTTGTCGACGCGATGCTCGCAGGATTAATCAGCTCACAAGCTGTCGCTGCATTGACGTATGCGCAGAGTTTGTACACATTGCCGGTGAGCCTCTTTGGGATGTCGGTTTCGGCGGCTGAACTGCCGGCGATGTCAGGCACGCTCGGCACTCAGGATGAGATTGCCGTCAAGCTTCGCAGTCGCCTCAACGCGGGTCTTCAGCGAATCTCATTCTTCATCGTGCCTTCGTCGATGGCGATGTTTGTCTTTGGCGATGTGATGACCGGGGCGTTGTATCAGACCGGTGAATTCAAGCATGAAGATTCGGTGTACGTTTGGGCAATTCTCGCGGGCTCGACGATCGGACTACTCGCGTCGACGCACGGACGTCTTTACTCATCAACTTACTACGCGCTGCATGACACACGAACGCCGCTCTGGTATGCGACCATTCGCGTGATTCTCACCACCGTGCTGGGTTACATCTTCGCGATCACGCTGCCGCCATATTTGGGACTCCATCCGAAGTGGGGTGTGGCGGGATTGACGGCATCCGCCGGTATTGCCGGATGGATTGAATACTTGTTACTGCGTCACTCTTTGAACTCGCGGATTGGTTCAACCGGTGTCGCCGCGATCTATCTGGTCAAGCTCTGGACTGCGGCGGCAATCGCAGCGATTATCGCTTTCGTCCTAAAGTGGATCCTGCCTCCACTTCATGCAATTCCACTCGCGATTCTCGTACTCGGAACTTACGGCGTTCTCTACTTCGCGATCGGTGCAGGCTTCGGAGTGCCTGAAGCGCGCCGCATACTGAAGAACTCCATCGACATACCGCGGAGACTGCTCGGCTCACGGAAGAAATGATCAATCGCGTCGCCGTCGCTCAAACAACACGGTGTCGCGCCAGACCCCGTTGAGCATCGCGATTCGGTCACGCCGCCCGACCTCACGAAAACCACACTTCAGGTGTAACTCGACGCTGGCAGTATTCTCTGGAAAGATCGACGCCTGCAGTGTCCAGATCCCGTTCTTCTCCGACTCTGCAATCAGCGCTTCGAGCAATGCACGACCGATTCCCTTTCCTCTCGCACTCTCAGCGACATAAACCGTCACTTCTACTACACCGCAATAAACAGCGCGCTTTGATACCGGACTCAATGCGGCCCAACCGAGAACCTCTTCTTCGTCACGCATCACTAAACGTGCGAATGGTAAGTGTCCCTCGTCCCACTTCTCCCACGACGGCGCATCCGTTTCGAACGTGGCGTTTCCAGTGCGAATGCCTTCGAGGTAAATCGAGCGCACCTGTTTCCAATCATTTCGTGTCATCTGGTCGATCATGTAATGCCGTGATAGCATGGGCGCCTTTAATTCCCAAGCCCGGCAGGAGAACTCCCATGCAGGCAGAGCAACAAATCGCTACCAGCAAAGCTGTCGACATCAGTGAATATGACGCGATTTCCAGAACGGTTCAGCATTACATCGACGGCGGCAAAACCGGTCGCACGGAAGAGATGAAAAAGGCCTTTCATCCGGATGCGACGATCTTCGGCTACGTCGGCGTGGCTCTTTTCGCTGGACCAATCCAGCGACTCTTTGATTGGAACGATCAGAACGGCGCCGCGGCTGAACTTCACGGTCGTATCGCGAGCATCGATGTCGTTGAGACTGTCGCGACAGTCCGACTCGAACTCGAGAACTGGGGAGTTTACCGCTTCACCGATATGTTCACGCTGCTGAAAGTCGACGGACACTGGAAAATCATGAACAAGGTCTTTCATCTCCATCCGTAAACGAAAGGAGCCTCCCTTGAGCAATCTCGACTCAGTTAAGTCTCTCTATCAGGCGTTTGCCGAAGGCGATATTCCGTCAGTCTTAGGATTTCTAAGCCGCGATATCGAGTGGACCGAAGCAGAAGGCTTCCCTTATGGGGGCACCTACCATGGGCCAAATTCCGTGCTGACCGATGTCTTTATGCGTTTAGGCAGCGAGTGGAATGGGTTTGCAGCGGTGCCGGATGAATTCATCGACGGCGGCAATACCGTGGTCGCTTTGGGCAAGTACAGCGGCACGTACAAAAAGACAGGCAAGAGTTTTCAAGCGAACTTCGCACACGTCTGGAAAATTCAGGATGGAAAGGCGATTCGCTTCATCCAGTACGTGGACACGCTGCTGGTCCACCGCGCGCTGCAAGCCTAGATATGCGCCGTGTTTTCTTAGCTATTGTTGTGTTCGTGACGGTGTTGCCTGTAACTGGTCAACAGGCAACGCCACGTCTAGTCGATCACTACGAGCGGATTTGTGACGAGGACGAGCAAGCTCGACTCGACTTCCTGCACATTGAGGTAAGGAAGGAACCGGAAGCGCGAGTGTACATTGTTACGTATGGAGGTCGGTGCTATTCGAATTGCATGATCGACTATCCACGTCACAGACGTCAGTTTCCAAGAAAAACATCCGAGCAAGTGTGGGCAAGCCGGATAAAGCAATACCTCATCGACGTTAGAGGTATGGATCCGGCTCAAATTGTGCTGGTCGATGGCGGTCACCGCAAATCGTGGGAAGCTGAGTTATGGATCGTTCCCAAAGGAGCGCCGGAACCTCCCTTATCGCCGACTCTCAAACCGGAAGACATCGTCTACAAAACAGGTAAGGTCACCGAGCGTGAGTTGCGCACCGGCTGTGCGAAAAAGAGTTAGCTACAGATTTACATCCGTGGCTGGCTTTCACCCTCGACGCTTTGATCTTAAATCCCGCCAACGGCAGTTGGCGGATCGTTCAAGTCCTTTCTACAAAACTCCTACAAAATAGACACTCTCGAATCCCGCCAACGGCAGTTGGCGGTTCGTTCAAGTCCTTTCTACAAAACTCCTACAAAACAAACACTCTCGAATCCCGCCAACGGCAGTTGGCGGATCGTTCAAGTCCTTTCTACAAAACTCCTACAAACAAACACTCTCGAATCCCGCCAACGGCAGTTGGCGGATCGTTCAAGTCCGACCTATTCATCCGCACTCAGCCACTTCATGATTAGCGGTGTCGTCAGGTCACCGCAGGTGCCGACGTATGCTGATGCATTCCAAAGCCGGTCCATACCGCTCGCAAGCAACAACCCCGAATACCGCTTGCCCATGAAATACTGCCCGTTATTCATCAACGAAAGCGCTACTTCTTCGATACTAACTTTCGGAACGATCCGGAGAATCATATGCAAATGGTCCGGCACGATGCTGATCTGATCGATCGCAAACTTTTGCTTCTCGGCGACGCGCAACCAGTACTGAGTCAAGGCTGCTCCTACCGTCGAAGTGAAAACACCCGTCCGATGGTTAGTCGAGAAAACCAGATGATGGCTCAGATCGAAGCTTGCGTGATCCGTATCCAGCGCCAGCGGCGTCGCTGCACGATACTTGTAAATGGGCGGCAAGACCCGGTTGGCATAGCCGTGGTGAGCGGCCTGCTTCTCAAGATAGGCGCGTACGGCAGAAGTGCGGACGCGTCCGCTGCTCCGAGCAGCATACCCACTCGCCCAAAGAGGAATCGGAAACGGAAGCAGACGAGCTGAATTGCACTTCAGTATCTGAACTGCTTTCGCGACTGCGTGGGAGGGTCGAAGACTGAGCAGACAGCGAAGCTGATTGGGATAGGTTTGGTGTTCTAGAAGATGGTAATCGTGGTTCGATGAGATCTCGGCAATCAGATCTGCAATGTGCTTCTCGATCTCAGCAGAAGTGAATAATCTCTTTCGACGGTGTGTTCGGAAACAAAGATAATAGTGAAGCTGATACGCCCAGGTGAGGGTCGTGTATGGTGTGAGGTACATTGACCACGCACAATAGAGTTATTTTGCGCGAGATGCAAGGTAAACAGTAAGGACCTGAACGATCCGCCAACTGCCGTTGGCGGGATTCAAATCTGAGTTAGCTTATGATTTATAGAAAGGACTTGAACGATCCGCCAACTGCCGTTGGCGGGATTCAAATCTGAGTTAGCTTATGATTTATAGAAAGGACTTGAACGATCCGCCAACTGCCGCTGGCGGGATTCAAATCCGTTTGGGTTTTTGTTTCTATATCTCACTGGCGGGCCAGCCGCTTTTCCGCAGTTCGCTGTTCGCGGATAATGGGTGACAACATGTGCGGGCGATTTACACTCAAGCAACCACGACGGATAAACGTCATCAATTTCGAAGACGAGTTGGATCTTCCCAGCTTGCCTCCGCGCTACAATATTGCGCCGACTCAGGACGTTCTTTCGGTCGTGCAGCGCGAGACGAATCGTGAAGTACGGATGCTTCAGTGGGGATTGATTCCGTTCTGGAGCAAAGAGCCGAAAGGAATCATCAACGCACGCGTCGAGACGATTGCCGAGAAGGCGAGCTTCAACGAGTCGTTTCAAAAGCGACGATGTTTGATCTTTGCGGATGGATTTTACGAGTGGGAAAGAAGCGGCAAGATTTCGCAGCCATATTATTTTCAGCTAAAAGATGGAGAACCCTTTGCGTTTGCAGGCGTGTGGGACAAATGGCGTGCGAACGATCGCGCGATCACTTCCTGTGCAATTATCACGACGAAGGCAAACGACTTGCTGGCCACAATTCACACGCGTATGCCGGTGATCCTACCACCCGAGTTATATGATTTCTGGCTCAACGAAGATTCACGAGAGCCCGAGCTGAAAGAGATTCTCATGCCCTTTCCTGCCTCAGAGATGAGTAGCCACGCAGTCAGCTATGAAGTGAACGACGTGAAGAATGACGGCGAACATCTCCTGCGTCGTGTAGAACCCAACATCGGCGTGAATCTTAAGTTGTTTTAACGCTTTGCGCGCGCGATCACGCCTGAATCAATGGTCTCGCCTGTTCGTGAAATTGCCTGAAAGTACATTTGATCTCCGGCGACTTCAAACAGCATAAAGTGCAAGTCGCGGTCGTACGACTTCTCCGTCAACGGCGATGTCTCTTTAACGTCGCCCGTTCGGAGTTTACCGCCGCCACCCGAGACAAAGTAGTAAATCCCTTTCTGTGGCTTGATTCGTTCATAGACGTGATCGTGACCGGTCAGGACTACGTTCACGCCGTACTTAATGAAGATCGGTTCGACAACTTCTCGCAGTTGCGGATCGGAGCCGTGCGCCTTTGCAGACGAATAAGGCGGATGATGGAAGAAACAAACCTTCCACTCCGAGGTGTCTTTCGATAACTCACTTTCCAACCACTCCACCTGCTTCTTGTCCATGTAGTTGCTGTTCAGCGCATAGAAGGCGACGTTGCCTTTCTTAAACCGGTAATACTCCTTTCCATTCATGTTGAAATTTACATAATTCACTTGTAGCGACTGATCGTGATTTCCAAGACTCGCATAGAACTTTACTTTGTTGTCGAGCAGTGCCTTGTACGGTTCAGAAAACTTCTTCTCGAAATCTCTCGGGGCTTCACCACCGTACAAGTTGTCGCCCATCATGAGGACAAACTCGAACGGGTAGACCGCGCGATACTGCGCCATCATGGCGCCGACGTCTCGCTGTTTATCAGTGCCTGAACCCGTGTCACCAATCACCGCGAACCGAACTGAGCCGTCTTTAACGGGCAGCGTCAATTTTACCGGGCTGGGTTTTACGTCGCCGTTGTTGAGTCGTTGTGCGGCTGCGGGGAGGAAAAGAACGGCGCTAATAACGAGTGCAAATAAGAAATTTCTTCGCATGGTTACTAATCCTTATGGCCCTATGGTAAAGCGTCGGGCATGTAGTCGAGGATCAGGTTGCTCTCACGATCCACCAGTAACATGTTTCGTCCGACGAATCGGTATCTGACTTCTTTCGGCAGTTGCGGCAGTTTTGCCAGGAGCGTCGCAGGCATTTCCGAGAACTCGGCCGTTTGCGCGTATGGATAGTTCACGCGCAGGACCACGCCCTGTGTTTCAGTCTCAAAGATCGTGTCGCGCAGTTGTTGTCGATCCTTGCCCTGGAATTCGAGCTTCAAGGTGCGACGAATGTAGTCAGCCATTTCCGGTCGAAAGAGATCGCCACGTTTTGCATTTGCACGTGCTGAGCGCAGTGATTGTTCGAGTGCTGTGCGATACGCGTGAATCTGTTCGGGTGTGCTGTCTTTTGAGAGCTTCGGCGCGTTCGCGCGGAGTTTGTCGCGAAGGCTGACGTAGTCGTTCACCTGCTTTTCGAAAATCTCAATAGCAGCATTGTTCTGCGCGATGACTGTGGTTGCGAGCAGCGTGCACACTACGACGCTGAGAAATATGCTCCTCTTCATATGCGAGTAAAGAGCAAGGAAGGTGCCAGTTAGTTATGTACGGTTAGAAACAAATTCTGGCGTGAGCTTGCGATCTATTTCCATCCTCTTTGTACTAAGAACGGCCACGGAATTGTACCGATCTGTGTATATCGATTTACACAGATCCGGACAATCCGTGGTTACAGTGCGTTACGAGGGGCAGCTATACCCTCAAGGACGTCTGTGAGGGCTTGGAGGTCTATGGGCTTGGTGAGGTGGGAGTAAAAGCCGGCGGCGCGGGCGCGTTCGACGTCATCGTTGCGACCGAAGCCCGTGATCGCCACGACCGGAACATCCTGTCGCCCATCAATCTTCCGCAGCCGCTGCAAAAACTCAAACCCATCCATCTCCGGCATCGAAATGTCGGAAAGAATCACATCAAACTCGTTCTCACTCGCGATTCGCAAAGCATCGACGCCATTCGTCGCCGTCACCACCTGCGCTCCCGCGAGCCGGAGCAGTTCCGCCATCATCGCGATCGAGTCTTCTGAGTCATCAAGTACGAGAAAACTCGTCTGCGACAACACATTCAACGCGGGAGCCAGTGTTGCTGAGACAGCGAGCGACGCTGTCTCACGAAGCAGCGGCAGCCGCACAGTGAAACGCGAACCTTTGTTTGGTCCCTCAGACTCGGCACTGATCGTTCCGCCATGAAGTTGAACCAGTTGTCGCACTAACGCGAGACCAATACCCAATCCACCATGCCGGCGGCGATTACTGCCATCCGCCTGGCGAAACATCTCAAAGACATGCGGCAGAAAACTCGGATCGATTCCCTGCCCTGTGTCCTTAACAACAAACGCCGCAGTCGCGCCTTCGTTGATCAAACCAATCTCGATGCGCCCACCCGACGGTGTAAATTTCACGGCATTGTTCAGAAGATTCCATGCTATCTGCTGTAGTCGCAGTCGATCGCCTTCCACGAGTAAGAGATGCTCACTCGGATTAAGACGAATCTCGACACCTTTTGTCGCGGCGTCTGCGCGTACTGTCTCGACGGCGTTATCAATGATCGCCTGCAGTGAAACCGTTTCCTGGTTCAACGAAATCTTGCCTCGTTGCAGCCGCGACAGATCGAGCAGATCGTTTATCAACTGCGACTGCGACTGAGCGTTTCGTCTGAGCGCTTCTCCCATCTGTACGAGCCGCGGCGATTGTTCGATCTCGCGCATCCGCAACAACAGTTCCGAGTACCCGAGGATGACGTTCAGAGGATTGCGCAACTCGTGTGACAACGTAGCCAGAAACTCATCCTTGAGCTGATTCGCTTTTTCCGCCGCGTCGCGTGCTTCTTCGACGCTCTCCAGCAGTCGCTCACGTTCAGCAACGGCGCGCAGTTTTTCAATCGCGGTCCATGTACGCTCGGCAACAGTTTGCAACAGTGCCACTTCTTCTCGCGTCCATTCCCGCGGTTGGTCGACACTGGCCCATATCGAAGCCACCCACTTTCCCTCTCGCATCAATGGCACTGCGATATACGCGCGCTCGCCATTTGGTTCGTAACTTCTATGATAGTCGGCGGCAGTGCGCGGATCCGTCTTAGAGTCGTTGTTGACGACTGTGTGCCCCAACTCCATTTCATGCGAGGTGATGTTGCTGTACTCCGAAATCCGGTGCTGGCCGGCAACCGAGGGGACCGCGTCGCAGTAGTCGCGGTGCACAATCTCGAGATCGCGTTCGACGTCGGTTTCATTGAACAGGCATCGGCGCACGTCGAGATTAATGCCAACTTGTTCCGCCACTGCATACGACAACTCGTTCGGATCCTGCAACGTCCGTATCAACTCACTAACACGGAAAAGCACATCGAGACGATTCTCAGTGCGACGTTGTTCATCGATGTCCTGGATCACCACCACCACGCCGCTCAATTCACCCGCCTGATCTCGAAACGGGACGCTGACAACGCGTGTCCAAATCTGTTTGCCGTCATCGGCTGTATAAAGCATTTCGCAGCCGGGAGTCACTGACTCTCCGCGAAGCGCGCGCGAGCCGGGCCAGTCAGGCGGATCGAGCACGCGCCCGTCTGCGTCCCAGCCGCGCCAGCGCGGTCTGAGGGTCGGATCGAGCGACGGAGGCCGATCGTCGACGAACCTGCTCAATACTGAATTCTTGACGATGAATCGCCCTTCGCGATCAGTGAGTCCGATGCCGACTGGTAACTGTTCCAGCAGTGCACTCAGGCGGGCCTCACTGTGTCGCAGTGCGAGATCGGTCAGACGTCGCATTCTGTCGGTACGATTGAGCGACAGCGCTGTCAACCAGATCAAGACGCCGAGGAGCAGAAGTATTGCCAGAACGAACGCGGCGGTTGCGAAGCCCTGACTGATCAATCCGGAACCGCGCGCGATAGTTCGAACCCAGCCCAGGAGAATCACCACCAGGAATGCAGGTAGCATGCGGCGCGCAACCACAGCCCCGGAACTGTTACCGAGAAATGCCGCGACCAAATCGCGCTCTGGCCGTGCCAGCAGAATGGCAACACTTAAAGTGAGGAAGGCGACGACAGCATGCAGCGCGATCGAGAAATAGCGTGCGAGAGGTTCGACTCGTTCAATCCCGTAGAAGTAATACAGAAAGAAAAGCAGTGTAAAGCCAACAACTGACAGGACGGTGACGGTAGCCACCCGAAACCATCGCGTCGAGCGCGCATCGAGAAACCAAAATGCTATTCCCAGCAGCGCGAAGTTGAGCGACGCCGCTACCCCCATGCGTCCCGGAAACGACTCGCCGGCTTCTGCTGCCGACTCATGAAAGAGCAATTGATCGAGACCGGAGTTCCAACCGAAAAGATGTTCGCTGAGTGTTACCAACCCGACAAGGGCGACGATAGTAGTTAACGCAAGCGCAACTCTTCGCTTGGTGCTCGAAGTTTCGTCGTGAAGCAAAAAGGTTGAGACTGCGACCAGAATGAAGCAAACCGCGGTGTTCGCCTTCAGCGTCACGAGTGAAGGGTGTATTCGCTTCAGCACGTCGATGTCGAAGATCCACCCCATCAACGCAGCGCCGCCAATACAGAACGCGACCGCCGCAAGCCATATCGAAACGGCCTTGTAGCGTTTGAGTTCCTGGTCGGGAGTTTCGTTCACAAACTCAGGCATTTGAATTAGACAAACCTGTTCGCCGCCGCCAGGGAGTACGGCTTAGCGATCGATTTCAGCCTCAGGGGGGTCTGATGCGAGTCTATCGTGCTCGACACTATGAGACAAGCACGCCTCCTTGGAGTGCGCCAACAAGTTGGCGCACTCCAAAGAGGCAATTACAACTTTGAGATCTTTGCTTTGAAGCCGCAAAGATGATGTGAAAGGCGAGCGACATCGCCATCTGCGAACGCGCCGCAAAAAGATCTTCCATAGCCACATCATCTTATGCCACAAAAATGATTAGCCACAAAAAGGCACAAAAAGCACAAAACGTATTGAGCAGAGGCGCCTCACAAAATGCTAAGAAATAAATGGGCGCCTTCAATGAATAATCGTTTTGTGCTTTTTGTGCCTTTTTGTGGCTAATGCTCCAGGTGATAGGGGACGCTCGTCACAATCACGCCCTTCTTGAAGAGCAGCGAGCCTTTCAGCAGCAGTGAACTCTGATTGTGAAGGATGTGTTGCCACCATTTCGCCGGGATGAATTCGGGAAGGACGACGGTGATGATCGTGTCTGAATTGTCTCGAGCGAGACGCCCTATGTGTCGCAACAACGGCCGCGTCAGTTCGCGATACGGCGACGGCAATACAACGAGCTGCACACCCGCGCCCCAACGGTCCCATTTGTCTTTCAACGCGGCCGTCGCCTCCTCTTCGAAGTCAACGTAAACAGCCTGCACACGGTCAGACGCAATCGAGCGCGCATACTGAAGCGCCGAAACAACACCGCGGTGTATCCCTGAAATCGGAACGATGACCGTGTGTTTGATCGGCCGCAACTGCTCTAGTCCTTCGGTCGAAAGCTGCTTCGCAACCATCACGTAGTGTTTGTGAATTGATTTGAAGAGCAACACGAGAAGCGGAATTACAACGACGACAATCCACGCGCCGTGAATGAACTTGGTCGCGATAAAAACACATAACACGACAAACGTGGCGAGAGCACCAACAGCATTAATCGCGAGCGACTTCTTCCAGTTCGCGGGAGCAGTCACCTCATCGGTGACGAAGTACGAGCGGTATATCTCTTCATCGTCCAACGCCGGATCCGGCAACGGCCCATTACTAATCGCCGGTGGCGGTTCGTTAGCCGCCGCTTTCCGGGTCTCGCGCAACTTCGCACGCTCGCGCAGCCAGTGAATTACCATGCCCGATTGCGACAACGTAAACGAGAGAAAAACACCGACAGCGTAAAGCGGAATCAAACGCGACGTATCGCCGCCAAACGCGATCACCAGCACGCCGGAAAAGATCGCCAGAATCACGATGCCGTTTGAAAACACCAGCCGGTCACCGCGATTAGCAAACTGCCGTGGCAGGAAACGATCGCGCGCCAACAGACTCGAAAGTCGCGGGAAGTCAGCAAAAGCGGTGTTGGCCGCGAGCACGAGAATCGCCGCCGTTGCCGCCTGCACCACGTAATAAAACCATCCCAGTGGCCCAGTGAACATGATTCGCGCAAACTGCGAGATCACTGTTTCACTTTCTTTCGGATGCACGTGGTACAAGTAAGCCATCACACTTGTTCCGAGGAACATCACCGTGAGAAGTATCGCCATCCAGATCAGCGTGGTCGCCGCATTATGCGCCTCCGGTTTCTTGAATGCCTGCACGCCGTTTGAGATCGCTTCAATGCCCGTAAGCGCGGCGCAACCATTCGAGAAGGCAGCAAGCAACAGGAACACCGTCATTGGTTGTAGCTTGTAGCCTTCGGCGATCTTGAGCTCTTCCGCAGTGGGAGCGGGAGCAGTTCCGCCGTAAATGAAATAATGAAAAAGACCAAAGACGATCATGAACAGGAAACTGACTACAAAGACATACGTCGGCGTCGCGAAGAGCGCTCCCGACTCGCGCACGCCGCGCAGATTTGCAATCGCGATGAAGGCGATGAAGATCAAACAGAGTATGACTTTGTGTTCGCTGAGCGAGGCGTAGCGTGTTCCCTGCACCGCCGAGGTGATGGCCGCAACACCAGCGGCGATCGATACTGAAACCGTCAAGACGTAGTCGACCAGAAGTGAAGCTCCTGCGATGAGTCCTGGAGTGGTGCCGAGATTTTCTTTGGCGACGATATAAGCGCCGCCGCCGGATGGATAAGCATGAATGGTTTGCCGGTAACTGGTCGCAACGATCGCCAGCAGCACTGCGATCCCGATCGAGACCGGCACTACATAATGAAACGATCCACTCGCAGTCGCCGCCGCCGCCGCTGCTAGCACGAGCAGAATTTCTTCAGTCGCATATGCCGTAGATGAAAGCGCGTCAGATGAAAAAACGGCGAGCGCCGTCTTCTTCGTGAGACGCTCGTGGATTGCTTGTTCCGTTCGCAGTGCTCTTCCAACCAGTAACCGCTTGATAGCAGTTGCCATTAACGTTTTATCCCTTCTACTCTCCAACGTGCTGCAACAGGCAATTTGTCAGGATCGAGATTCTTCATAACGAGCCGTCTCATCGGCGGCACGCCCCGTTCGTTCCACAGGAAATCGCTTAACAGCCGGCGCGCTTGTATTGTCCAAAAAGAGCTGTCAGCAGATAGGCGCCGGCCCGTCATCCGCTCGACATACTCGATCGCTTCCAGCTCGACTTGAACCAACACATCGTGTCGCAGGCCCTCGGGACTGATCACGATGAACCGGCGCTGCAAGTCATCGAACGCGGGCGCTTCGTCGTCGTCAACGATCGTGAACCCGTTCATCGTGATCGTTTGAATGAGTGGCTGCGCCGTAGAATCGATTGGGCCGGTCGATTTCGACAGTGCGGCACTGACCGCATTCCGCAGGACCTTCGGCGTCATCGGCTTGCGCACAAAGTCGGTGGCGCCGAGTTTCATCGCATCGACCGCAAGCTCGATCGAGGCGTACGCAGTCGCCATCACTACGCGCGCATTAACGTCTTGTTCCTTGAGTTGCCGCAGCGTGTCGAGGCCGTCCATGCCTGGCATCCTCTGGTCCAGGACCACCGCGTCCCAGCGGGAGCCATCGCCGTAGATACTCAAACCCTCCGCGCCATCCTTCGCATCTCCGACCTGATGACCCGCAGCTTCGAGCGTCAGACGCATCATCCGGCGGATGTGTTCTTCGTCATCAATTACCAGTACTCGTTCGTTCATAAATTCACGCAGCAATCGGTAACGTAAACGTAAATGTCGAGCCTTTGCGCGGTTCCGATTGCACAATTATCTGCCCGCCATGCGCCTCGACAATCAATCTCGAAATCGCGAGTCCCAATCCAGCTTCACCGGTCGCTGCGCCCGGCACTTGCACAAACTTGTCGAAGATGTGCGGCAGATATTCCTGAGGAATTCCGCTGCCTGTATCGGAAACTGAAACTGCGATCGAGGTTCCGCGCGGCTCAGCGCTGATCTTGATCTCGCCATGTTTTGTGTAACGCATCGCGTTGACGACAAGATTAGACAGCACTCGTTCGACCTGCGATCGATCAGCCTCGACCGGCGGCAGATCGACGGGCACCTCAACCGTAAAATCCAATCCCTTCGATTGCACCTGCGGGCGCAATTCTTTGATCGCGTCGTTAATCAGGTCTCTCGTTCTGACGGGCTCCAGACGTGGCTTGCTTTCACCTGCCTCTATGCGCGAAAGATCGAGCAAGTCGCGCATCAACTTGTCGAGACGCTCACAGTCTTCACGACACGCGCTCAGCACCTCCTCTTGCTTATCAGTCAGCTCTCCGGCTACACGTTCGAGCAGAAGGTGGACGCCCATCTGCACACTCGTCAGCGGTGTGCGCAACTCATGTGACGCGGTGGCAATAAAATCTGATTCGCGCATTCCCTGTTCTCGATCCTTAGCCACAAAAAAGGCGCATAAAGCACAGCGGGATCCTGGTTAAGACTTCTGTGCTTTATGTGCCTTTTTGTGGCTATCATCTAGTGGCACGACCTGGATTGTGGCGTCGCGGACTTCATCCAAAAAGCGATTGATCACCGAACCGTGCAGGATGATGTCCCAACGAGTGCGAGATGTTTGTCCAAAGATCACATGTGTGATTCCTTCACGGCGTGCGAAGTCGATCAGCGCATCCGCCACACTCCGCGCTTTCAGTTGCACCACTCGCGCACCCAACTGCTCCGCAAACTGAATGTTCTCCTGCAATGCCGCATAATCCTCGGGCTTGATCCTCCCCATCTCTTCGCGTGGGGTCTCGACGTACACGGCGTACCAATCCGACGCCAGCCGTCCAGCTATCCGCGATCCCGTGCGCAACAGTTTTTTTGCGCTGCCATGCGAAGCAATCGCCACCATCACTTTTTCCGGGATCACGGCCTGGTCCAGACCTTCGCGTTCGCGATAATCGTGAGCTCTCGCTGCCTGGTCCTGCGCCACCTGACGCAACGCGAGCTCCCTCAGAGCTGACAGGTTTCCCTTGCGAAAGAAGTTGTTAAGCGACTGCTCGATTTTCTCGACGCCGTAGATCTTTCCCTGTCGCAGTCGCGTGCGAAGTGTGTCGACGGAAACATCCACGTTCACGACTTCGTCTGCGCGGCGGAAGAAGTAATCAGGCACAGTCTCGCGCACACGCACACCCGTCGTGCGTGCGACGACGTCATTCAACGATTCAATGTGCTGAATGTTTACGGCAGTGATGACTGAGATGCCGTTGTGGAGAAGTTCGAGAACGTCTTCGTAGCGTTTGCGATTCTTCGATCCGGGAACGTCTGTGTGAGCCAACTCGTCAACGATAGCGACCTGTGGATCGCGCGTGATGACTGCTTCGAGGTCCAGCTCTTCGAGCGTTACACCGCGATGTTCGATCTTGCGCATCGGTAAGTGCTCGAGCCCTTCGGCGAGTGCGGCAGTTTCGAAGCGGCCGTGAGTTTCGAGAACCGCGATGACGATATCCACGCCCTGGCGTTTCAACGCGTGTGCGTCTTCGAGCATCTGCCACGTTTTACCAACACCGGGAGCAGCGCCGATGTAAACGCGCAGCGTCGCCTTGTCGCCGACTTTAAGCTTCGCGAGCAGCGCTTCCGGTGATGGTCTTTTCAGTTCAGCAACCATACATATCTCAGAACGAACTGTAGGGGCGGCCGTCCGTGGCCGCCCGGCGTCGAACTCGATCCTTTGAAACAGAATCGATTGGGTCAATTTCAAAGAGATCGATTCCACGCCGGGCGGCCACGGAGGGCCGCTCCTACAGTTCGTTCCGCAGAGCGAGATTGAGTTCGAGCACGTTGACCCGTGGCTCGCCGAGAAAACCAAATTGCCGGCCTTCGGTGTGTGCTGCGACGATCTGTCTCAATTCCTCTTCACTCATTCCACGTTCGCGTGCGACACGCGGGACCTGGAATTCTGCTGCTGCAGGCGAGATATGCGGATCGAGTCCGGAAGCGGAAGCCGTCACCAGATCGATCGGAACCGGCTTGCCCGGATTCTCCGCCTGCAGCTTTTCGACGTCCGCCTTCACCCGGTCGATCAACTTCTGATTTGTTGGCCCAAGGTTCGAACCTGACGAGGCGCTCGCGTCGTAACCTGCTGCCGAGGGTCTTGCCCGAAAATATCCCGGTGATGAAAACGGCTGACCGATCAAACGCGAACCAATAATCGTGCCGTCTGCTTTTCTGATCAGCTGCCCATTTGCCTTGTCTGGAAAGATCACCTGCGCGAGTCCCGTCACGACGAGCGGGTAAGCAAGTCCGAGCAAAATCGTCGTTACAATCGTCATCAAAACTGCTGTTACAAGATTCTTCATTCTCTTTAGGCCAATCCAACCGCATGTATGACGACGTCGATGATCTTGATCCCTACGAACGGCACAATGATTCCGCCGAGCCCGTAGATCAGCAGGTTGCGTCGTAAAAGCGCTGCTGCACTCATCGGGCGATACTTAACCCCGCGCAACGCGAGCGGGATCAGCGCAACAATGATCAGCGCGTTGAAAATCACAGCCGACAGAATCGCTGACTGCGGCGTGCGCAATCCCATAATGTTGAGCGTGTTCAGCACCGGAAACGCTGCCGCAAACATCGCCGGAATGATCGCGAAATACTTCGCCACATCATTCGAAATCGAAAACGTCGTCAACGCACCACGCGTCATCAGCAACTGCTTTCCGATTTCCACGATCTCGATCAACTTGGTCGGATTTGAATCGAGATCAACCATGTTGCCGGCTTCTTTAGCCGCCTGAGTTCCGGTGTTCATGGCGACGCCTACGTCGGCTTGGGCCAGGGCAGGCGCATCGTTAGTTCCGTCGCCCGTCATGGCAACGAGTTTTCCGCCTTCCTGTTCGCGCTTGATGAGCGCCATCTTGTCTTCAGGCGTCGCTTCGGCAAGAAAGTCGTCAACGCCTGCTTCGCGTGCGATCGTTGCGGCCGTCAGCGGGTTATCGCCGGTGATCATCACGGTGCGAATTCCCATCTGCCGTATGTGATTGAAGCGTTCGACCATCCCGCCTTTGATAATGTCCTTCAGTTGAATCACTCCCAGAGGCAGACGATCGTCTGCAACAACCAATGGCGTGCCTCCTTCACGTGAAATCTTCGTGACGATGTCGTTCAGATCTTTCGAGACGTGATTTCCATTTCCATTGAGATATTTTTGAATCGCGTCCGCAGCGCCTTTGCGGACCTCACGTCCATCGAAGTCGACTCCGGACATGCGCGTCTGCGCCGTAAACGGGACGAACGTCGCTTCCAGCGGCGTCAAATCGCGCCCGCGTAATCCGTAGCGCGCCTTGGCGAGCACGACGATCGAGCGTCCTTCAGGTGTTTCATCTGCAAGCGAAGATAATTGCGCGGCTTCAGCCAACTCTGTTTCGTCCACGCCCGGCAAAGGAATAAAGGCGGTCGCCTGTCGATTGCCGAGTGTGATCGTTCCGGTCTTGTCCAACAGGAGCGTGTTCACGTCGCCGGCGGCTTCGACAGCGCGACCTGACATCGCAAGGACGTTGTGCTGAATCAGACGGTCCATTCCCGCAATTCCGATCGCGCTCAACAGTCCGCCGATTGTCGTTGGAATCAGACACACAAGCAGTGAGACGAGCACAAAGATCGTTTGCGGCGCGTTGGAGTAGATCGCGAATGGCTGAAGGGTTACAACAGCCAGGAGGAAAACAATCGTGAGGCCCGCGAGCAGAATATTTAATGCGATCTCATTCGGTGTCTTCTGACGCTGTGCACCTTCGACGAGTGCGATCATGCGATCGATGAATGTTTCGCCGGGATTTGAAGTGATGCGAACCTTGATCTGGTCGGACAAAACGCACGTGCCGCCCGTCACGGCAGACCGATCGCCACCGGCCTCGCGAATCACCGGCGCACTCTCACCGGTGATCGCCGACTCATCCACCGATGCCACGCCGTCAATAATCTCGCCGTCGCCGGGAATGAACTCACCGGCAGAAACGATGACGACGTCGTCTTTACGTAACTGCGGCGCGGGTACGTCTTCCGTTTGGGAACTGTGGATAACCCGGTGGGCAACGGTTTCCGTTTTTGATTTGCGAAGGTTGTCGGCCTGTGCCTTACCGCGCCCTTCCGCCATCGCCTCAGCGAAGTTTGCGAAGAGCACGGTGAACCAGAGCCAGAGAGTGATCTGTAACTCGAAACTAAGATTGGTACCACCCGAAATGATGCTCCGGATCAGTTGCAGCGTCGTGAGAAGACTCCCGACTTCCACCACGAACATGACGGGATTCCCCATCATCTTGCGCGGCTGAAGTTTGATGAACGAATCGACGATCGCGCGTTTGACGATCTGTGCGTTCCAGATTGCTTTTTTTGACGGTGCAGTCATGATTTCAAGAAAACCAGGACAGGATTACCGGATTAACAGGATTTCCATGATGCGAATCTTGTTAATCCAGTAAATCCTGCAATCCTGTCTAACCAACTCTCCGCATCAACAACTCCTCGACCACCGGCCCAAGACTGAGCACCGGAAAAAACGTCAGCGCACCAACAATCACGATCACGCTCACCAACAAGGTCGTGAACAACGGCGTCGTCACTGGAAAAGTACCGAGCGATGGCGGAACGATCTTCTTGCGCCCGAGGCTGCCGGCGATTGCCAGCATCGGAATGATCATCATGAAACGACCAACAAGCATCGCCATTCCGATCGTCGTGTTGTACCAATACGTGTTCGCTGAAATTCCGGCGAAGGCGGATCCGTTATTACCCGTCGCGGAAGTGAACGCGTACAGCATCTCGCTGAGACCATGGGGTCCGGGATTATTCAACTGCGACGTACCAAACGACGGCGACACCGCGGAGATTGCCGTACACACCAGGATCGTGAGCGGGAAAACAAGCACGACGAGCATCGCCATCTTCACCTCGTATGATTCGATCTTCTTGCCGAGGTATTCAGGCGTGCGACCCACCATCAATCCCGCGATGAACACCGAAAGCACAATGAAGATCAGAATCCCGTACAGCCCCGCCCCGACGCCGCCGAAGACCACTTCACTCAACATGATGTTGGCCAGCGGGATCATGCCGCCGAGTGGAGTAAACGAATCGTGCATCGCATTGACAGCGCCGCATGAAGCGTCAGTCGTGACGGTTGCAAAGAGTGCGCTGTTCGCGATACCGAAGCGCACTTCCTTGCCTTCCATGTTGCCGTCTGTTTGATCAGTTCCCGGCAAAAGCGGATTACCGCGAGCTTCACTTGAGTAAGCGACCAGCACACCGGCCAGAAAGAGCACGGCCATCGCGGACCAAACGGCCCAACCGTGTTTTGGTGAGCCGGTCATACGGCCGAGCGTGTAAGTGAGTCCAGCTGAGATCGCAAAAATTGAGAAGAGAGCGATCAGATTGGTGAGCGGCGTGGGATTCTCAAATGGATGAGCGCTGTTGGTGTTGAAGAATCCGCCGCCATTTGTTCCCCACTGCTTGATGAACTCCTGAGACGCAACCGGACCCTGCGCGATCAGTTGTTCGCTGACTTCTTTTGTTGGATCGACGAGTTTCGCCGTGTCGTACGGTCTCAGGTTTTGAATAACTCCCTGTGATACGAGGAACAGAGACCCTACGATGCAAAACGGCAACAACACCCAAAGCGTCGCCCGCGTCATGTCGACCCAGAAATTCCCAATCGTCTCCATCTGCCTGCGCGCGATGCCACGAATGAAGACAATCGCGAGCGATATTCCCACCGCAGCGGAAACAAAGTTGTGGTATGCAAGCCCCGCCATCTGCGTGAAATAGCTCATCGTTGTTTCGGGCACGTACGACTGCCAGTTCGTATTGGTCGTAAACGACACAGCTGTATTGAAAGACGACCCCACGAAGCCGCTGGAATCGACACCGGGCAAGTGCTGTGGATTGAAGGGAAACAAATGCTGGAGCCTTTGCAACGCATAAAGCACGAGCATCGACACGGCACTGAACAACAGCATCGAAACTGCATACTCGGTCCAACGCATTTCGCGGCTTGCATCGACGCGTATGAGCCGATAGATCAATCTCTCGACTGGTCTCAATACGGGGTCAAGAACCGTTCGCTCCTGATTGAAAACTTTTGTAATGAAGATGCCGAGAGGCTTTGTTACCAACAAGATCAGAGCTAAGAAAAATACGATCTGTAACCAACCATTCAGCGTCATAACGATTTAGAACTTCTCCGCACGCAACAGCGCGTAAGCCAGGTAAATGAACAATAATGCAGATACAACCAGCGTGATCAGCGTTTCGAGACTCATCCGCGTTGACTCCTACTGCAATTTCTCACACGCGCGCACATAACCAACTGCAATCACAAAGAAACCAATCGTCACCGCGATAAAGACTATGTCGTGCATTGCCGACCTCAATTGAAGTTGTACCCAAGCTCCAACAGAAAGAAATGATTGCCTCCCGATACATTCTGATTACCAATCGAGTAACCGGCGTAACCTGTAACGTTTGGACCAGCTTTGAAAATCATTCCGGGAGTGAAGTAGCCGGCGCTGTGTTTGCCGGTGAACCAGTCAGCGGCAAACGTGATGTTTTTATTCAGCGGCTGCTCAAAACCAAACTGGCCACCCGCCCTGTTCGCAGACGCCACTACCTCGCTTGTGAAGTCGTAACCACCAAACGTGATCCTGGTCCCCGTCTTGAATGTCTTGCTCATTTCCGCATAGACATAATTGCCGGCGCGCCGGTGAGATTCAGTCCAAACTCCACGTTGTTTCCAGCACCGATCACTACGCGCGGAACGAACGAGGAGAACTTCGGCACACCGGAGCCATCAGTTGGTTTCAAGCTCGCGTCGAGCTCTGCATAGACCTTGCCTTTGTCGAGCACGTCCGTGGACGGCACGTTGAAGATCGTTTGCTGCGCGTGGGTCGTTGAAGACAGAAAAAGCACAGCGAACAGAACAAGCACGACGTGCCCGTTCTTTTTCTCGCCGAGGTCCATGAAATGACCACCGAGAATGACGACGGGGATGCCGATAATCAGGAGGACGATGCCGAGCGCGTGCAGCGACGAGTGAAGGTGTGCATCGAGTAATCTATCGGTGGTCAGTACAAATCCAACTGCGAGCGAGAGAGCGCCTAACGCAAAGCAAGCCACCGCTGCCAACCATTCCCAAAAACCAGGCTCTGGCTGAATTCGTTCTTCACTCATGAACCCAACTTACGCCTCGCCACGTAAAAAGAGCGTAAAGGGTTCATAAAAAGTTTATAAAGAAAATCAGCCACAAAAAGGCACAAAATGCACAAAAGGAAAACTCAATCTGGTAGAGATAAGTGAATCTCCTCCTCATTTTTGTGCTTTTTGTGCCTTTTTGTGGCTAGCTTTCCTGGAAGCGATAACCGATCCAGGGTTCGGTGAGGATGTAGTGTGGCGTGGCTGCATCGGGTTCGATTTTCTTGCGGAGGTTGCCGACAAACACGCGCAGGTATTCGTTTTGTTCGACGTAATTGCCGCCCCACAAAGCGGCGAGCAACGTCCGATGAGTAAGAACCTTGCCGGAGTGTTTTATGAAGTAGACCAGCAGATCGAATTCTTTTGGCGTCAGGTGAATCGGCTTGCCTCGAACCGTGATCTCGCGCGATTCGAGATCGACATGAAAGTCGCCGGAATCGAGAATCGTTGCCGCATTCATGCCCGGGGGTGCATTTGCACGTCGCAGTGAAGCCCTGACCCGCGCCAGCAATTCGTCAATCCCAAACGGCTTGGTAACAAAATCGTCGGCGCCGAGATCGAGCGCTTCCACTTTCGTCTTCTCTTCGCCCTTCGCGGACAACACGATGATCGGCACCTGCGACACCGCGCGCAGACGCCGGCACAACTCGAGACCATCAACATTCGGCATCGCCAGATCCGTAATCACGAGATCCGGATGCCAATCGTTGAAAGCCTCGAACCCAGCCAGACCATCCGCCGCGGCACGCACTTCGTAACCACGCGATTTCAATCCCGTGCGTAGCACGCGCGTTAGTTGCGGCTCATCGTCAACGACCAGAATGCGTGGCTGATCAGTCATCGTGTCTCAACAGTCGCAGCCGGGCGCTGCTCTTCTTCAGCTACGTCGTCGTCACCAATCGGCAGTGTGAACACTACACGTGTTCCCTTCCCTACACGTCCTAACTCGATCCAGATCGTTCCTTCGTGCGCTTCTACGATTCCTTTCGCAATCGCCAGACCCATTCCCGTGCCCGTCGGTTGGTGATTACGAACGTCACCATCGCGAGTGGCGCGAAAGAATTTATCAAAAACTCGTTCGCGCAGATCGCTCGGGATACCAGGACCTTCGTCTTCCACTGCCATCTGTATCAACTCCTCACCGGCACGTCGAGCACTGATCCGGATTACTGATCCTTTCGCTGAATACTTCGCGGCGTTATCGATTAGCGTGTAGACCACTTCACTCACGGCACGCTCATCGACGCGCACGCCCGGCAACTCTTTCTCAACGTCGAGCTCCACGCGATGCCCGCGCGTGATCGGCTCAGCACGCAACAAAGCAGCGGAGATGATTTCGTCGACAGCACCCCAGCGCCGTCGCAGTTGCAGTTCGCCTGCTTCGATGCGAGCGAGTTCAATCAATCCACTAATGAAGCGGCTCAGGCGATCGCTTTCTTCATCGATCACTTCCATCATCTCGACCCGTGACTCCGCGTCGAGCATGACCGGAGGCTCGCCTTTGATGCGGCCACGGACTTCATCAAGAAGCGTCGTAATCGAGGCTTTGATTGAGGTCAGCGGTGTGCGCAGGTCGTGTGTGACGGCGTCGAGCAGCGCGGATTTCAGTTTCTCACTCTGTCGCAGAGCTTCGGCGTGACTGGCGCGTTCGAACGCATCACGCAGCTCGGCGTAGAGACGTTCGATCTCGCGTCTTCCTTCCTCTGCTTCTTCGGCTCGCTTTTTCGCGCTCGCGGAAAGTTGTCCGGCAGTGACCGCGGTAACAAGAAAAGCAAAGAGCGCAATCCAGTTGTCCGTCGCGGCAATCGCAAACCTTCCTAACGGCGGCAGAAAGAAGAAGTTGAAACAGAGCATCGCCACGACTGACGCCAACAATGCCGGCAAACTCCCCCACCGAGTCGCGATAAAGAGAACGTTGAGGAGCAGCGCAAGCGAAACCGTCGCTGCGTTAACGTGTGCGCCGATGATCTTGAGGAAAAGCGTTAAAGCACCAACACTCAACACGGCTACCACATATCCGAACCATCGTTCTGTGTAATCCGTGTTCATCTGTGGCTCAACTTCGCTTCTTTCCGGTCGCTATGAGCATCTGCGTCGGAAACTTCATCTGGTTATTAGGAAAATAAGGTTTGACGGCCTGCTCTACTTCCGCCGCGATTTGAGCCTGCTCGGCTGTGGGTAGTTTGGCGAGCTTTTCGCGGAGCGTGTCTGAAGTTTGTGAGCGCATGGTCCAGAATTCGAGAGGCGACAGTGGCGCCTCGAGATCGAAGCTCACGATCTCGTCGCGCACGTCAGTCGCACCTGCTTGTTTCATGACATCCGCGAGTTTACCCGGCTCGGCGAAACGAAACGCATTAGGCGCGTCCGCGTCAGGCGCGGGGGCTTTGACGTGCTGGTCCAACACACCCGAGACGAGATAGCAAAACGGATTGACGTCGCTTTTGTACCAAACTGCGAATGTCAGCGAGCCGCCTGGTCTCACGACGCGCAACATCTCACGCATCGAGCCAAGCGAGTCACGAAAAAACATCACGCCGAGCCTGCATACCAGCACGTCAAATGAGTTATCAGGAAAAGGCAGCGAATCGGCAGTACACTGGCGAAACTGTACGTTCTTCAACCCACGCCGGTTCGCTTCGTGGCGTGCCGCTTCAACCATCTCATTCACGGCGTCCGTACACATCACCGAACCGTTTGCGCCAACTCTTTCGGCAATCGTGAGCGATGGTTCGCCTGCTCCTCCCGCTACGTCGACTACTGATTGTCCTTCATGAATCCGCGCACGCTCGATCATCGCCTCGGTGAGCGGCATAAACATTCGTGCGATAGTGTCGCTGTAGCTGGTCCAGTATTTGGCATTAGCTTGCCAACAGTCCAACGCATCGATAGGCGGCAGCGGTGGTTGATTGGTTTCCATCGCCAAGCATTATACTGGTGTTGATGAACAACAAAACAAGGCGCTTGCTTCTGATCAGCAACTCGACGCTGCATGGTAGTGGTTATCTCGTCCACGCCGAAAGCGAGATTCGAGACTTCCTCGGCGAACTGAAACACGTTCTCTTTGTGCCTTTCGCGCTACGCGATCAAGACCATTACGCAGCCAGAGCGCGGGGGCGATTTCGGAAGATGGGCTATGAATTAACGTCGATTCACACGGCTGCGAATCCTGTGCAAGCGGTCAAAGAAACTGACGCGATGTTCATCGGCGGCGGTAATACGTTTCGATTGTTGAAAGCGCTTTACGAGTTCGATCTCCTCGACGTTATTCGTGAGAGAGTCGATGCGGGTATGCCTTACATCGGATCGAGCGCCGGATCGAATATGGCTTGTCCTACCATCAGGACAACCAACGACATGCCTATCGTCGAGCCGCCATCATTCGACGCGCTCGGGCTCGTGTCGTTTCAGATCAACCCGCACTACCTTGATCCGGATCCCAACTCAAAGCACATGGGAGAAACGAGAGAGGAACGCATCATTCAGTTCCTCGAGGAAAACGAAACGCCGGTTGTGGGACTTCGCGAAGGCGCGATGCTGCGTATCGAGAATGGCGAGACGATACTCCGCGGCTCAACCGGCGCGCGGATATTTCGTCGAGGATCTGAGCCGCTTGAAATCTCACCGGGCGCGAAGCTCGACTTGGATACAGTCAGTACCACCTCGCGGTAGCGGGTGGGTACGCCGTACGCTGCACTCGAAAAACGCCGAACCGATTTGTTCCAGTCGATTGGAACCTCCTAGAGTTGATCTCTATCCCAACCAGCCCCCTCTAAATCCCGCGCGTCGCAAACCCTCAACAATGTAAGGACAACGACGCATCAGTCTCCAAATAAAGCCTGAGCGATAATTCTCAATCATCATGACGATTGGTCCCTGGTCCAATCCGAAGTAACCACTCGACACCCACCCTTTTCGTCGTTTGCCTTTGAACGTCGGATTATAGCTGCATTTGAAACCGTACTTGTTAGTAATCTCCGGATAGTCTGTGTTCAGACGCTGCAACGACGGCAACACGACTTCAGGAGCAAAGGGCAGTGACGCTGCCACAGCCCACGGCGCCAGGGTCCCATCGTCAGGCCCATAAGGGATCGACCGCGCCTTGTAATCAAAAAAGCGGACGCGGCGGCCGTTGACGCGCTGCTCCGCTGGTCCTGGACCATCAGTGGCCGTTATTCCCCAACGAAATCGATCGTACCCCACAAACTTCTTCGGATTCCGCATCGCGTACGCCTGCTGCACATATATCGCACGCCGGCTGTTCTCGAAATAATTGATCGCCTTCCCTCTCATGTATTCATCCTGGATGCCACGGAAGTCTATCCACATGTGTGACAGGTGATGAATGAAGAGTGGTCCAGCATAAAGAAACTCGTGGCCGTAGAGGCTCTTCCATTGGTAAGTTCTGGTCCAGGCTTCATAACTCTCCGGCGGTAATGGAAAGGTAGGCGACGCGAGACCGAGGATGTACAGGATCAACGCTTCGCTGTACCCGGTCCAGCGATACTTGATGAATCCTCGTTCGGGTCGCCAGCCATGCGATACGGTGAGCGCACTGTGCTGTGCCCACTGCCAATCGGCACGTTTGTAAAGTAACTCAGCGAGTTTCCGAATCTCGCGTTCGGTTTTAGTGTCGTGATTGAAGTAACTCGATGCGGTGAGCGCGCCGGCAAGCAGATAGGTGCTGTCTATTGTAGATATCTCGCAGTTACCAGCGCGCCGGCCGGTCTTCATATCGAGGAAGTGATAATAGAAGCCTCGATATCCGGTCGCGTCTTTCTCTTTTCCCTGTGGAGCTTCAAAGAAAAACCGAAGCGTGGTGAGCGTGCGTTTGATTGCCTCTGCTCTACTCAAATATTTGCGCTCGACGGCGATGGGGTAAGTCGTAAGCGCAAATCCGACGGCTGTAATCGAAGAGGGCGAGCCGCGCCGTGTGCTATCAGGAATGAGCCCGTTTTCGAGGTTTATCTCGTCGGCAAAGTACCTGAACGTGTCGCGTTCCACGCGAGCGAGTTCTTCGTCTGCCAGCGATGGCTCCAATACTTTCATCGCGTTGTTTTAAACTCGATCGTGACCGCGGCCACGGCATGCGGCGGTAAACGGACCTTGAGCGAAATCGAACCGTCGCGAAAGCTGAAGCGTTGTTTCTCACTGATGAGCTGAGACGCTTCTTCTAAACGTTCCAGATCCTTCTCACTCAAGTACTCCGGCTCGCCCATCTCCTTCCACAACCGTTTCGGGTTTGCGTGATCTTCATCAATGCGCCGGAGGTGCGCGCTCGACGGCTCAGGCGCGTTGTCGAGACGAATATGCAACTCCTCCGTTTCGATCGAGTGACCTGGCGTCGTGTGATTGGTGAGCAACAGAGTCACACTCGAATCTTTCTGAATCACGGAGCAATCGACCGTTTCATGCAAACCATCGACGAGCGATTGCCTGTCACCAAGATCGTGAAACAGATCGAACGCGCGATAAGTCGGCTTGGGAACGCCATGCAAGGTCAGCAATCCAAAGCCGCCATGAAATGGTTTTGACGGAAAGTGCTTTTCTTCAAAAATGTCGGAGAAGGTCCAGAAACTGTAGCCATCGACAAGCCGAGCGGCTTCAAGAATGGTCGAGGCTACGAAAGCAGCCGCATAGGGTTCGTCGTGCAACGGGTCCGGCTGAACGGAGGACGAGTTCCATTCCGTGTAATAAACCGGCCGGTTGCGCGCGTGACTGCGCGTGTCCTGCGCGACTTCGCGCATGATGCCACGCTGAGCCCCGAAAAGTTGCTGTTCGACGTTGCCGTCTCTTTCAAACCCATCATTGGGATAGTGATGCGTGCTGACAAAATCGCAGGCCACGTCGTTTCGTTCACAGAAGTCGACAAACTCCTCGATCCACTCGCTCTTCGCTGTCGCTGGTCCACCAACCCTCAGCGCCGGTGAGACGCTCCTGATTGCTTCAACTGTGTGTCGATAGAGTTTGAAGTACTCGCGCTGACTGCCACTCCAAAACTTCTTCAAGTTGGGTTCATTCCAGACTTCGAAAAACCACTGGCTCACTTCCCTTTCACCGTATCGCTCGATGAGATGCGAAACGAAACGCTCGATGAACATCGACCACTGTTTGTAGTCTTTTGGCGGAGTGATGTTGGCTTCATAACTGAAAACAGTTCGCTTGCCCGAAGCCAAAGCGCTCGGCATGAAGCTCAACTCGACGAACGGTCTCATGCCAATCGCGAGCAAAAAGTCGAAAATCTGATCGCAATTGAAAAATGAATAAACGTTGTCACGGCTCAACGTCCACATATCGTCAGACAAGATGCCGTGAAAACGAACGTGCCGGAATCCTAACTCATCGTGAGCGCGTTTTAACTGCCGCTGCCAGTCAGATCGCAACGCTGTGCGGGCATGGTCGCTGCCAACTGTGTGTCCCCAAAAATGCGGGAGTGGCGTCGTTGCTTCTGCGAGGTCACAGAAGAAAGTCAGTCTACTCACAAAACGTTTCGTATCGCGCGCCGGCTCAATTCTGCCGTCGCTCCGTAAACAAGATGTGAAGCTAACGCATAAGCGTGGGTCGAGACCGGATACTCGGTTGGTCCCTTCGAGAGCCCGAGCAACGGCATTGAAATCTCATCAGCCAGAAGCCAGAACGCGGCGCCGAAAGGAACGCCCGCACCGCTCGTCACTTTCGGAGTTACTTCAGCGAGTGCGCCGTACAATCCACCCGAGACGGTACCGAAAGCATAATGCACCGCAGCTCCGGCAGGCTTCTTCTCGCTCTCCTGCAACTCGTGTCCCAAAACTTCCCTGGAAACTATTTTAGCGACTTCGACGGTCGCGTCATCCTGCTCTTGTACATCCTGAGACGGATCGCCACTCGAGCCTTCAGCCGGCTGCATCGACTGTGCGCCGTGTGACTTCTCGGTGCCTTCCTGAATGCGAGTCCAGGCGGCCTGAAATTGATTCATGGTCCATGAAGCAACGAGGCCACCGGCAAGCCCCGCGACAAGACCTTTCCAAACATTTCCTTCACCATCATGCATTGGTCCAACCCCTTACACCGGGCTCTGTCCAAAAGTACTTTTGAGTGCGCGCCTGCCGCAGAGTTTGCAGTGACTGCACGCCACGCCGCGTACGCAGCGAAACCGAGTCCGGCCAGCAACGAGCCCGCGATCAATGGATGCACTGAAGCCTTTGTGTAAACGCTCGATTCCGCGACATGGCCCGTATAGCCGCCGCGTTCCTCACCGTCTTCGGACGGTGCGTACAAACTATCTGCACCACCGTCGAGTTTTGGTTGACTTGATTTCTGCCAGCTAAACATCGTGGCTTCGATCAACTTATCGGTGAGTCGTGGTGCGTGCTGCCCGGCCGCCGCGAGCATCTTGCCGCCACCACCTACATACAAATCACGCTCCGAGTTTTCAGCGCAGTGAAGAATTGCCTCCGCGACGAGATCGGGCGCATAGACCGGCGGCGGATTCTGCGGCTCGACCGCCATCAGATTTTTTGCGTGCTGAGTGTAGGGCGTGTCGATCGCACTCGGCTTGATCAAGGTTACCGAGATCGGTGCGCCTTCTTCTTCAAGCTCGAGGCGCAGTGCGTCGGTGTAGCCTTTAACCGCGTGTTTGGTTGCGCAATAAGTTCCCTGGATCGGAATCGCGACGTCCGAGAGAACGCTGCCGACGTTGATAAGCGCGCCGCCGCTGTTTCTGAGATGTGCGCAAGCGATCATTGAACCATGGACCACGCCCCAGTAATTCGTTTCAAACAACCGTCGCTGATCTTCGAGTGACTGGTCCAGGACGGCCCCGTAGATCGAAACTCCGGCGTTGTTTACCCACGTGTCGAAACCGCCGAAACGTCGCACAGCTTTCTCGGCGATCATCTGAACGTCCTCGAACTTACCCACATCACCGGTGACGTGAATCGCCTCCCCACCCGCTGCGTTAATCTCATCGACGACGCTTTTGAGTGCCTCTTCATTCCTCGCATTCAACACCAGCCGCACACCACGTTTCGCCGCGAGCCTGGCGGTCACCAACCCAATGCCGGACGACGCCCCTGTAATCACCATCACCTGATCGGATAATTTCTTCAGTCTAAAATTCATGAGCGCTCCTCTTGTAAAAGGCGTAGAGGTCTACACGTGAGCAACTTCGTTGCCACGTTGTAAGCCCGCAAAAAGCTCAAGTTTTCTCTAATAGCTGTGAGTTTGATGTACGTCTCCGATACAGCGGCCGACAGATATCCGAGCCCAACTTGGACACAGTCAGTACCACCTCGCGGTAGCGGGTGAGTGCCGCGCAGCGATCGACGGAGCCTACGGCGTACCCACCCGCTACCGCGAGGTGGTACTGACTGTGTCCAAGCACGTTCTGAGTTACGCAAAGAGGCATAAATCTCGTAACCTGTAGCTGAGTTTTACACACGAGATCGGAGGCTTACCGCGATGAACCAGCGGGCTCAACGAAACCATCAATTCTTAACCATAAGACGAATCACTGCCGTGGCGACCGTGTTGTTGTTTCTGGTAGCGGCTTTTAATGCACAGACAAAGTACCCCGACACGCCAGCCGGCAACCAGGCAAAGGCTTTGTTGGAGGCTTTCAACGCCGGCGATGCAGCTAAGTACAAAGAGTTTCTAACGAAGAACTACCCCGGTCGAGTCCAGAATGCCGATCGCGACATGGGTTTTCGAGAGATGACCGGCGGATTTGAGTTGAAGGAGATCCAAGAGTCGACACCTACAAAGATCGTTGCCCTCGTCCAGGAACGCATCTCGGATCAATTTGCTCGTGTGACCGTCGAGGTCCAGGCGAACGAACCACACCAGATCACCAGATTCGAGGCGATGGCCACTCCCCGGCCGGCCAACTTCCCTCTCCCACATCTGAGTGAAAGTGAACTCATTACCGCAATGCGCACCAAACTCGATCAGGAGGCGAAGGCCGATCGTTTTTCAGGCGCTGCACTGCTCGCCAGAAACGGGCAACAGGTTTTCGCTCAAGCTTACGGCTTTGCAGACCGCGAGAAGAAAATTGCCAACCAACTGACGACGCGCTTTCGCATCGGCTCCATGAACAAGATGTTTACGGCAGTCGCAACACTCCAACTGGTCCAGGCCGGGAAGCTCGATCTGAAGACGCCCTTTGGGAAGTATCTTCCGGATTATCCAAACCAGGACCTGGCTTCAAAAGTAACGATCGAGAATCTGCTCACGCACACAGGCGGAACTGGCGACATCTTTGGTCCGGAGTTCGCTTCGCACCGGCTGGAGTTAAAGACTCTGCAGGACTACGTGAATCTCTACGGCAAGCGCGGCGTTGAATTCGAGCCGGGAAGCCAGTGGCGATACAGCAACTACGGTTTTCTTCTGCTTGGAGTGCTGATCGAGAAAGTTAGTGGACAGAGTTATTACGACTACGTGCGTGAGCACATCTTCAAGCCTGCGGGCATGACAGGAACGGATTCTGAACCAGAGGAGAAGACGGTCGGCGATCGAAGTGTTGGTTACACGAAATTTGGCGGTAACGGTTTGCAGCCTAACACTGATACGCTCCCCTACCGCGGCACTTCGGCCGGGGGCGGCTATTCCACCGTGGAAGATCTCTTCCGTTTTGCAACCGCCCTACAAACACACAAGCTGCTCGACGCGCAGCACACAGAATTACTAACAACCGGAAAAGTTGATACGGGTAGAGGTAAATACGCGTTTGGCATTCAGGATGACGTAATCAACGGAACGCGATGTTTTGGACACGGCGGTGGAGCGCCCGGAATGAACGGCGCGCTGCAAATCTGTCCGGGGCCAGGATATGTGATCGTGGTGTTGGCAAACATGGATCCGCCGGCAGCAAGTCGTGTCGCCGATTTCGTCACGAACCGCCTGCCAGCGAAGTGAGCGTTCCAGCCACAAAAAGGCACAAAAAGCACAAAACGGTTATTGAGCGGAGGCGCCCAACAAATCCCCAAGAATAGATGGGCGCCTTTCATGAATAATCGTTTTGTGCTTTTTGTGCCTTTTTGTGGCTAGACCTTTCCACTTGGGCTTCTTGTGGCTTCCACTCTTCGATTCACTTCATCCCAATTCACGTTTTGCATGAAAGCATCGACGTATTTTGCCGCAGCCGCGCCGTAATCCATGTGATATGCGTGCTCGTACATATCGAGTACCAACAGCGGATAGCCCATCGGCGCGTTATGCATGTGATCCCACGCCCAGTAGTTGTGAACTTCGCCTGTGTGGAGGTTGTACGAAAGTATGGTCCAGCCTGATCCTCCTCCGAGCGCGTTTGCAGTCTTCTTAAACTCTGCTTCCCACTGCTCATAACTTCCGAACCATTGCTTGAGCAGATCGAGAGCTTTGCCACTGGCTTTGCCGTCACCACCAAGGTTGGCGAAATAGTTTTCGTGCAACACAACTGAACCGGTGCGAACAAGTTCCTCGCGTTTCAAGTCACCGTACACAAAGGCCGGCAGATCCTTGTCCGGCAACATCGCCGCAAGTCGTTGCTCGATCGTGTTCAAGGCTTTCACGGTGCCACCGTAGTTGTTCTCCCAGTGTGATCGGATCAGCTTTTCAGACAAGCCTTTGAGTTTTGCCGGGTCGAACGGGAGTGGTTTTGGTGTGTGTTGTCCCTGGAAAGCTTTGGCTCCAGTTCCCCCGGTTTGCGCATTCCCACTCAAAAACCCTCCGAGCGCCAAACTCGCACCACCGGTAGCCATCGTCGAAATAAGTTGCCGACGTGATATCGCTTTCATTCCATTTCACCTCCTTGTTGCCTAATAGTCATTCATATCTCAGCGCGACGAGTGGATCGACTTTAGTCGCCCGTCTTGCCGGAATAAAGCAAGCACACAATGCAACAAAGATCAAAACCACAGAGGAAATGCCGAAGGTCATCACATCGGTAGGCGCCACGCCAAACAAAAGGCTCCTCATTAAGCGTGTGACTGCTATCGCTCCCACAAACCCGATCGCCACGCCTATCAGAGTCAATCTCATCCCCTGGCCCATCATCAGACGCAGCACGTGTCGAGGTGTGGCGCCGAGTGCGAGACGAATACCAATCTCTCTGGTTCGTTGCGAAACCAGGTAAGCGATTACTGCGTACAGACCCGCAGCGGCCAGCAGCAATGCCGTCGCGGCGAAGACTGCGATCAACTCCATATTGAATCGGCGTGCTGCAACCGCCGAAGATAAGAACTCCTGCATCGGTCTAACGCCTGCTGTTGCTACATCGACGTCAACATTTCGGAGCTCCCTACGCACTGTTGACGCGAGTGCGTCAGGTTCTATTCCGGTGCGGACGACGACGCTGAAATTATTCGCCATGAACGGCACCGCGGATTTTGGCGCTTGCGGAATTGGTCCGTAGAGCGTCGGCATTGGTTCGTCGGTCAAGCCCATGTGCTTCACGTCTTCGACAATACCGACCACTTCATACTCGCGCGCGGGGTTTCCGTCGCCCATGTTGATAAGCACATGCACGCCCAATGGATCCTGAGTACCAAAGAACTTACGCTGCAGTGCTTGATCGATAATAATGGCGCCCAGCGCGTGCTCGTTGTCGCCGTCAGTAATGTCGCGTCCGCGAACGAGCGGGATCTTCATAGTTTTGAAATAGCCTGGGCCAACCCAGCGATGCTGCGCGAATGGTTGTTCACCTGCGGTGGCTGGAGGACGACCCGCGATGTCGAATGTGGTCCGGGCGATCAGACCGCTGAGCGGCAGTGCGCTGGCGGCGCTGACTCCTTCTACTCCAGGTATCGCATTAATCTGTGGCGCGATCTTGTCGTAGAAAGTCTTCACCGCTGCACCGCTTGAGTATCGCGCCGCCGGTAAAGACAAACGCACACCCAGAACATGATTAGCATCGAAACCCGGGTTAACTCCGCGTAGTTGACTGAAACTCTTTAACAGCAAACCGGCCGCTACCAGCAGCATCAACGAAAGCGCAATCTCGCTCACGATAAACAAACTGCGCACACGATTTCGCGTTTCACTCACACCGTCGCGTCCGCCTTCTTTCAGTTCAGAGTTGAGATCGCTTCGGATGTGTTGAATTGCTGGAGCGAGTCCTAGAGTGAGACCCGCAAACAAAGTGACAAGGAGGGAAAAGAGAAGCACGCGACCGTCGATACTCACCGCTGAAGCCCGCGGGAAATCTGCTGGACTGAGTGCCAACAGGAGATCCTTCGCCCACAAGGAGAGCAGCAATCCGACGACGCCACCCAGAATTGCGAGCAACATGCTCTCAGTTAGAATCTGACGCACCAGAATCTTGCGTCGCGCTCCCAATGCCACACGGATGGCCATCTCCTTATGCCGTGCAGCTGTCCGCGCCAACTGAAAGCTCGCGAGATTTGCGCACGCAATGAGCAACACGACGATTACGGCGGCGAGAATCAACCAGAGTCCTTCGCGATAACCACCTACGACTTCATCCTGCAACTTCAACACGCGTGGTCGCGTGAGATTCGCGTTGTCATTCGGATGAAGATCACGCAGACGATCACTAATCGCGCCAAGGTCTGCTTCGGCTTGAGCTGCAGTAACGCCCGGTTTGAGCCGCGCTACTACTCGCAGAAAATTCGAGCCTCGTTCGGTTCGGCGCGAATCCTGATCCATCCTCAGTGGAACTAGGATCTCACTTTCGGCGTTTGGAATGACGAAGCGCGGCGGCAAAACTCCAACTATTGTGTATGGCTCACCATTGAGGGTTAAGGTTCTTCCAAGCGATTCGCTGCTTCCACCAAACCGTCTCTGCCATAAACCGTAGCTCAGCATGACCACGCGAGCGTTGTTTGGATTGTCGTCGTCAGAAACCAGCGCACGTCCGGCTGCCGCTTCCACCCCGAGCATCTGCATCGCGTTAGCTGAGATTCTCACTCCCTGCAAACGTTCAGCTTCGCCCTGTCCGGTGAGGTTCGCGGGCCAGATTGCGAATGGCGCAATTTCGGCGAGTGTCTGGTTTTGATCGCGTGTATCGATGAAATTCGGAATCGAAAAAAACGCGCGGCTGACGGTTTTGCGTGTTGCCCAAATCCACACCAGCTGATTCGGCTCCTTGAAAGACAAGGGCTTCAAAATTACAGCATTCACAATACTGAAGATCGAGCTATTAGCAGCAATGGCCACAGCTAATACGAATATGACGAGCAATGTAAATGCGGGGCGTTTGCGTAGTGAACGAACAGAGTAGCGAATATCTCCAAGTAAGCCTTCCATAATCAGCTCCTAACTTGCGTAACGTTCCTCGACCGTCATCACGAACACAACCGTTCCAACCAAGCCGATCAATGCGGCGGTAACGAACGGCACTTGCGGCGCAATCTTCCAGAGCAATCCGCCAATCGCGGCCGCCGGAGTGATCGAAAGACTGCGAATCAGATAGTAGAGTCCGACAGATCTCGCACGAATGTTGTCGTGAGCAAGATCGACGATCATTGCCTTTCTCGAAGGCTCGCCAATCTCTCGCAGGCCGCCGATCACATACGCGACGACCAACCAGGCAAAATTTGGGGCGAAAACAATTGCGACAGGAAAGAGTGCAAAGCTGAAAAATGTCAGCGTCACAAAAGGCTTGCGTCCGATTCGATCCGCAATCCTTCCGGCGGGAATGTAAACAAGGATCGAAGTGATCATCTGAATGGCGATGAGAGTGCCGTAGGCCGCGATACTGATGCCTTGAATGTTAGTCACGTAGAGAATGGCGAGTACGCCGGTCATGCCCTCGCACGTTCGAATGATGATGTCGGAAATTAGCAGCCGCTTCAGTACGTAATGAAATGAATTCCAAACGCCGCGCATGTTGGTCGAATGCGGAGGTTGAGCCGGGGGTCTGAGCCCCAGCACGAGCACGATCGTCAACGCTGCTAAAGCCAGTGTGATTAAAAGACCAACGTGGACCCCCTTGACCAAACCGATCGAGGCGATCAGAGTGCCGCCGGCAATCGGCGCAAGCACGATCGGCACGCGTTTGAGTATCGATTGGAGAGTGAAACCCATTGCTCGTCGCTCACGCGGCAGTGAATCGCCGATCACAGCGAAAATTGCCGGCGACGCCATGCTTTGCCAGGCCATCGCTAACGCGAGACCGACAAACAACAACGGCCAAAACGTACTGAACAGGTAAACGACGTAACCCAGCGACGCGAGTGTGATGAAGATTAGAAAAGCGCGGCGGCGTCCAAAACGATCGGCAATGTAGCCGCCGGGATACTGGTAGCACGCATCGAAGAAATCTTCAGCTGTTCCGAAGAGACCGATTACAGGTGTGGTCGCACCAAGTGCTTCAAGATATTTAGGTAGAAACTTTTTCCATAATTCTTCACCGAAACCGATCAGGAAAACTGCCGCTGACGCAATCGTGACGTTGTGCTCGAGACCGAGGTAGTCAGCAACTCGCATTCGCCAACCCGAAGCATGATCGGCGCTATTTTTTAGTGCGCTTTCCATTTCGTTTTGTCTTGTTTACCGGTTTCACAGCGGCCTTGCTGAGCAGTGCATGGAGGCCGTCAAAGAGAACGCCGGTCTGTTGTAGTAACTTGCGATCGTCGCGCAGCACTTTGCTGAGTCCGTCGATAATGGCGTTTAGTCCTACAGCCTCGAGACGGTGAAACTTGTCGTCTTTCAAATCGATGTCGTGAACGATCTCGGCGATGTCGCGCAGAGGTTTGTTTTCGTTGAGTCCGAACCGTTTCAGCATTGTCTCGAACGTGCAGTCTTCGCCGTGGTGAGTGAACTCAGCACCAAACATGTCAAAGGGAATCGCACCCTCGATCGTTTCGCCTTCAGCAACGAAATAGAAGCGCGGACGCTTATCGATGAATTGTTTGATCAGCCATGCGGAAGCCAACCGGTCGATGTGGAGATTGCGGCGGGTCACCCAACGCCGGCCCTGGTACTTTGCCACATCGAGTTTTCCACTTTTGGTTTCCGGCGAAGAGCTATTGACTTTGGGTCCCTGGGCTGCTCGAAGTTCTTTTTGACACCGCGCGAAAGCTGCAAACGCCGTTGTACGACCCGTCGCATCAAAGAAGTCATTGCCGGCGACGCGTTCTAACTCGCCGTGTAGTCTGTCGAGCTCACTCTCATGCGCCGCGAGTCTGCCGGCCGACAAGTGTTTCCCCCGCGACTGTTCCCGGATTGCTCCAGTCAGACCGTCAAATTCCGCCGCTATCACCGCAAACTCATCATCACGCGCTTTACGGAATACAGCGATAATCTCTTGATCCGTTGCACCTTCGACTGAAGCTGCTTTGAAAACCGAGGCTTCACCTCCGGCCGACTCGATCTCCTGTTTCAACCATTGAAAGTCTTCGTGCGCCTTTTCGTTTGCGGGCAGCACATAGACCGAGTTCTTGATCGCTATCGCTCCAAGCTTCTGCAACTTGCGCCAGGTCCTCACGCGCAGATTGGTCGGCTTCGGCGGCAACTGGTGAATTAGTAAAACCCATTCGTGTGACATACGTAACGTGAGGCCGAGTGTAACGAGTGTTACGTTTTAAGGCAAGACAAAAACAACCGCGGATGAACGCGGATGAACGCAGATCTGCGTTATCCGCGTCAATCGGCGGCTAAATAATTATCTCTCTTCAAGTACTGAGAGAATGTTTCCGGCGGGATCTTTGAACCAAGCGATTATCGGGCCGTGTGGACCATGAGCGATGCCGCGCTCGTCGGTTTTGATGTCAGGCAGGTTGTAGTGTTCGAGTGACACTCCTAACGATTTCAGTTCGTCAACTGCCTCTTCGATGTCGTCGACGTGAAAATTCAGAACCGTGAATGATGCCGGGGTGTGGTTTGGTTTGGGATATAAGAATACGACGTTGTTGCCTGTATGAAGCTCAAGTCCTTCCGGCGATTCCTTGATCTCGAGCCCGAGAGTTTCTCCATAAAACTCTTTCGCCCTTTGCAGGTCGTTTACAGAAAAACTCGAAAAGGACTTCGCCTCTTTGAACAAATTCGAAACTCTCTTTCGGCCTGTTGACGCTGCCGCTTTTGCTGTCATTACATAATCCCCTTTCAAGCAAAGTATGCGATCTATTAAACACCCGACAACTTACCTCGGTGTCGCAGTTCTTTGATTTCAGTATTGCGTTTTAGTGGCAGTATCAGGATCGAACAGTAAGGGAAAGAATTGTCCGTCCATTTTTTGGCCTGTAGGAATTGCGGGCACGCCGTCTAGTGGAGGCGCATCGGAAGCAGAGACAACGCCATCACGAAATGCATTGAGCACTACGGCACGTCGCGGACGCGCCGTTTGGTTTGCATAGGAGCCATGGACCATCAGTGGATGATGAAATGAACACTCACCGGCCTTCAGTTCGATCGGCACCGGCTTGAATTCTTCGCGTTGCGCCGGCGTTAGCGAAGCGAACACAGCATCCATGTGGTTTGCGAAGCTATTACGTGGCAGAAGCTGCCAGCGATGACTTCCCGGAACGTAATGCACGCAACCGTTGTCGCGAGTTGAGTCGTCGAGGCCGATCCAGCAAGAGATGTGAGCCACGGGAGTGGTTCTGGTCCAGTAGGAATAATCCTGATGCCAGATTACGACGCCGCCGTGATGCGCGGGCTTGTAGAAGATCTGATCGTGCCAGAAGCGTACTGGTCCATCGAGTAACTGAGCTGCTGCAACTACGAATGCCGGATGCCATAGAAGATCGTGCAGTCCGGGGGTGATGCGCCAGGCTCCGAGTGCGTGAAAGAGTATTTGATTGGGATCGGCAGATTCGTTGGCGTTGAATTCGTAGAGCAGGTGATGACCAGGATGTGCCGGATCTACCAGCTCTGCGAGCTCGCGGCGAAGGACATCGAGTTGATGCCCCTCGAGCATCCTGATTCCCGCGAGGTAGCCAGTTTCGTTGTAGAACCGGATCTGTTCCTCACTGAGCCGATATCTCTCCCAATCACCACGGGGAAACAGATCACTCAACGGAGCATGGTAGCGAGATAAATCTTCAACCATTGAACGTACTGTAGGGGCGGCCCTCCGTGGCCGCCCGGCGTGGAACTCGATCCTTTGTAACAGAATCGATCGGGTAATTTGGCAAAGAGATCAATTCGACGCCGGGGCCACGGAGGGCCGCCCCTACCTTAGCTTTTAACTAGCCCTTGTTTGCTCTGATCGTCAGTTTCAATACGACGTTGTCGCGGATCAAGTTGTCGGCCTGGCCGGCGTAGTTGATTCCGAATTCTTTTCGGTTTATCGAGAAGGTGCTGTCAACTGTCGCCACGTCGGACGTCACGCTAATCGTCGCCGGAAATGTTACGGCCTTCGTCACACCGTGCAGTGTTAGATTACCCGTGATCGTGTGCGAAGCGCCGTTCTCTCCACCCGGTTTGATAGACGTCGAAACGAACGTAGCTTCGGGAAACTTAGCCACGTCGAAGAAGTCAGCCGTCTTCAAATGCTTCGTTAAGTCAGGGGTATCGGTCGTGAGTGAATCAGCTTTGATTGCTATATTCACGTGACTCTGTTCCGGAGTGCCGGCGTAATTGATCTGTCCGGAGAAATCACCAAAGGAGCCATTGTGACTTCCAGTAACTTTCGATCCAACAAACTCAATCTTCGAATTCTGGGGTGTGATCAGATACTTCTGTCCCTGTGCGTTTGTGGCGGGCGAGGCCACTTGCGTTGCTTCACCGGTAACGGCCTTCGACTTGTCAGCCGCCGGATCTGAACAAGCACTCACCACCATGACGACAGCAACAACCATCAACAAAACAAATCTGCGCATTGAATATTCCTCCTGTGGAAACAGCTAACTCTATCAATTGCGACAAGCTTGAGAAAGCATGCGCGAAAGTCTGGTACTCGAGGGGACTTGCGAAACATCAGCACGATAAATCTTCCAACCTCTATCCTGCACATTTGATCGACGCATCACATAGCAACCGGCAAAGACACGCTCATTTCCCGCCTTCGTCGTGGCAACAATAATCGTCGAGACATCCGCATAAGCACTTCCGGCCGCTCCTTCAACACGAGCCGACGGATCAACCAGAACGCGAACACGAGCCGTATCAGCAAATCCACTCGCGAACCGATCAAACGAAGTGGTGGGCGAGTCCCAGTAATTAAACGCCCGTCGATAATCGCGCGCATTGATGGCGTCGTAGTAAGCAGCCAACGTCGACAGCGGATCGTTCAGATCTCTGTTCGTCTGAGAGTGGGCCACACCGGCGAAAGTCAGTACTGCCACAATGGCCGGAAGAAATCCCCGAAAACGCATCAAACTAATTTTCACAGAGACCTCCACGAAGAAACGCGCATTGAAACCCGTACGTTTCGCAAAATAATGTCGGGCTGCGGATTAAACGGACAAAGCCGCGTAAGCTACAATGCCCGGAATGATTTACGACGTCGCAGTCATTGGCGCCGGTGTATTTGGCGCGTGGACCGCATACACGCTCAGGCTCGCGGGTGCCACCGTGCTTCTGATCGATGCCTACGGTCCGGGAAACAGCCGGGCCAGTTCGGGCGGCGAGTCGCGCATGATTCGTCTGGGTTATGGACCAGACGAGATTTATTCACGCTACTCACAGATCTCTCTAGTTCGCTGGCAACAACTGTTCGACAAAACCCATAACCTGTTTCGCAAAACAGGCATTCTGTGGCTGGCACGCGAGCACGATCCGTACCTCGAAGCAACGCTCGCAACACTACAACGCATAAATGCAACCTATGAAAAGCTGGGCCATGATGAATTGGTTCTGCGTTTTCCGCAACTGGAGCTTGGGCCAATCTCATGGGGAATACTTGAGCCCGACTCAGGCGTATTGATGGCTCGACGAGCGGTCCAGGCACTCGCGTCCCGGGCAAGAGCTGAAGGCGTTGATTATCTCGAAGCAGCAATTAGACCACCCCGGCCTGGAAAGCTAAATTCAATTCAAACGATTTCCGGAAATAGAATTGATGCAGAACGCTTCGTATTTGCCTGTGGGCCATGGCTGCCAAAGTTGTTTCCCGAACTGCTTGGAGAGTTGATTCACGTCACGCGCCAGGAAGTTTTCTTTTTCGGTGTTCCATCTGGAGATGAGAGTTTCAATGAAGGCGTGCTGCCGGCCTGGATCGATTTTAACGATCTGGTTTACGGATTGCCGAATCTGGACGGACGCGGTTTCAAGCTCGCGATTGATGCACATGGACCGGAATTCGATCCCGACACCGGTGAACGGGTGGTTACGCCGGCGGGGTTGAATGCAGCGCGTGAGTACCTCGCGCGGCGAGTGCCACGACTCGCAAATGCGCCGGTTACCGAGACACGCGTGTGTCAGTACGAGAATACGTCGAACGGCGATTTCCTGATTGATAGACATCCGGGATTTGAGAATGTGTGGCTCATTGGTGGCGGATCGGGGCATGGATTCAAACATGGGCCAGCGGTGGGAGAGTATGCGGCAAACTTGATGTTGGGTGGCGGGATGATCGAGAAGAGGTTCACTCTTGAAACCAAGCAACGCGTTCAGGAACGGAAGGTTTATTAGACAGGATGAACAAGATTTTTCAGGATTTGCAGGATAGAATGAAATCATGAGGATCTCAGTCGCGATGTGTACTTACAATGGCGCCGACTTTCTGACGGCACAGTTGGAAAGTATCCTGGCGCAGTCGCGAAAGCCGGACCAGATTGTCGTCTGTGACGACTGCTCGACAGATGAAACTCGCGCCATACTCCAGAAATTTGAGAAGCAGTCGCCGGATCTTATTTTGCTTCGTTTCAACAAGAAGAATCTTGGCAGCGTCAAGAACTTCGAACAGGCAATAGGCCTGTGTAACGGCGAGGTCATCGCACTCAGCGATCAGGACGACGTCTGGCGCCCTGACAAGCTGCAACTCATCGAGCAGGCATTCAAGAAGCAATCTACCGCTTTGGTTTTTTCCGATGCTGAGCTCGTGGACGAGAATCTGAAGCCCCTCAACCGCCGGATGTGGAATGAGGTCGGTTTTGACGAAAACAAAAAGAAATTGCTGCGTAGCGGCCGGGCGCTCGAAGTTCTGGTAACTGGCTGGACCGTCACTGGAGCTACAATGGCGTTTCGAACAGGATTTAAGAACATTTGCCTGCCGGTTCCCGATGGAATCGCGATGATTCATGACGGCTGGATCGCGCTCACGATCGCGGCAGTCGCGGATGCAATCGCGCTCGACGAACCGCTGGTCCAGTACCGGCAACACGCAAGACAACAGATTGGCGCTCCGGACCGCGTAGAACAAGGACCAGAGCCGCGTGGAGTAGAGAAATTCGAGACCGCGTTCAAACGACGCAACAGCAGCGCCGACTTGTACAAGATTCTGGAAACTCTCGAACAACGCCTCGTGGCATTTACAGGTTTTTACGACACTCAGAAAGCGCTCGAGTTTGTCGGCGATTATTCTTTTCATCTGAACGTGCGCGCGGGGCTGGCGCAACGTCGACGGCTCAATCGACTACCCAGCATTTTGCGCGAGCTTCTGAGCCGGCGTTATCACGAATACGGGAATGGATTTAAGAGCGCTGCGAAGGATTTGGTTTCATAACCACAAAGACTAATGCCCTATGATCTCTCGATAATCATCATCAACTGGAACGGCGGTAGTCTTTTAACTCGCTGCGTCGAGACCATTGTCAGTTCAGCACCGAGTGTCAGCTATGAAGTCCTAATCATTGACAACGCATCGTCAGACGATAGCCTCGACCAACTCCGCGCGAGTGAAGTCGCGGCGCCGATCATCGCCAGTAAACAACTCCGTATCGTCGTCAATGCTGAAAATCGCGGCTTCGGCGCCGCCAATAACCAGGCGTTCGCTCTAACAGATTCGCCCTTCGTGTTTCTCCTCAACCTCGACACCGAAGTTCCGCCTGGAACCATCGACACGTTGATTCAAAAGCTCACCTCGGATCCAAAGATTGGCGCGTGCGGTCCGAAGATGCTCAACCCTGACGGCACTACGCAAACAAGTGTGTTCTTCAATCCACCGCGCGTCTGGCACACAATCATGTCGCAACTGTGGCTCTATCGCTTGCTGCCTCGGCGAATGCGAGGTGAATTGTTACTGGGCTGGCACTGGAGTCACGATCGTGAACGAAGCGTACCGATGCTGGGCGGCGCTGCGATTCTGGCGAAGCGTGAAATGATCGAGCAGGTTGGTGGCTTTAACGAAAGCTTTCACATGTATTCCGAAGACAGCGAGTGGTGCTGGCGAATTACACAGAAGAAATGGCAGCTCGTGTTTGTCCCGGAGGCGGTATTGCTACACCACGGCGCACAGAGCTCCGGAAAGCGATGGACACCTGCGGATCAGATTCGGGTAAGACTCAGTGCGGGCTTCAACTTTGAACGCCAGGTTCTGCCGCGCTGGCGTTTAGCCGCCAATCAATTGGCGAACTGTGCCGTCGTATCAGTCCAGATGGCCGGCCGCAAGCTTCTAAGGATTCAGAATCCCGAGCTACAGGTAATCATGGAAATGCATCGCAAGCACTTAAAGCTCGCCCTTTCCAGCAATGGACAAGGCCACAGATAACACTGACAAGGAACGGGTTTAATCCGTGCTTTCGGTGTTCATCCGTGGCCCAAACGGTCAAGGTTTAGCTGTCGCGTTGTAGTCTTCCAGCAGCTTTTGCGCACGCGTGCTCGGACTGATCAAAGCCAGTTTCTGCGACCAATCGTAACCGCTGAAAACGCCTACCACTTCAGCATTCGAGTTATAAACCGGACTGCCTGAAAACCCATCGCGGCTATCGATCTTCACCGACCAGTATTCCTGGTTGCCCAACATGTAGTTGCCATAAAAGCTACCGTGGCTCACAACTTTGTCGCCGTGTGGGCGCGCGATCAGAAACAGCTTGTCGTCTTTAGTTGGCGCGGTCTGGAAGACCGGCGCTTTGGCATTCTTGGAATTCCGACACATCTCGAGCAGCGCCAGATCCGCCTCTTTATCGACCTTGATAACTTTGGCGCGACAACCATCAACGAAGACCTTCACAGCAAGCTCATCACTCGCCTTAAACCCCAGCATTACTTTCTTGGTAGTGCTAAGGTTGCCGGAGATTACGTGATAGGCAGTCATCACCAAACCATTGCCTACCAGGAAACCTGTCGCATACCCATTGGGACCCACGTCAAACAGGACTGAAATCGCCTGTTCCAAGGGGTTCTGCTCTTTCTTTGAGAATTCCAACTCCAGCGACAATGTATACCGCTCCTGTTGCTTGAGCATCCGGTTTGAGCTTTTGCTGTCAGCCAACGACACGGGTGCAAGCAGAAAAAGGGCGGCGATACAGGTAAGGCTACAAAGCTTACTGTTCATCGTGACCTCCGTTCAGGTTCTATTAACTGCGCTTTTCTTTAAACCTATCCCTCAGGGAAATGAACAAGACGGCCCTTGTCGCCTGTGGGGGTGCGACAAGGAAAAACTAATCTGCTTTTGAACGCTAGCAGGAATTTTCCGGGAACAAGACCGGAGCATTTTAGGGCGCTGCTTGCAGATACGCAATGATTTTCATGCCGAACCACAGATTACGCAGATAAAAGGAATTAATCTGTGCAATCTGTGGATGGCTTTGTCAGGTTGCTGACGCGTGGCGTTGCTTTGGTTCGTTTATGCGGGTGTAATCAGGATGAAGATAAACGATTCGTCCACCGACGATCGTCGCTACCGCAGCGCCCACCATGCGGCGACCATTAAATGGCGTGTTGCGGCTTTTCGATTTCGAGCGACTGACATCAAAAACCCATTCGAGATTCGGATCGAGCAACGTGATATCGGCGTGAGCATTCGCCTTCAATGAACCACGATCAGTTAGACCGAAGATTCGCGCGGGATTTGTCGAACACATCTGCACCATGCGTTCGAGGTCGATCACCCCTGCCTGGACGAGGTCGAACGCGAGACCAACTGCCGTTTCCAAGCCGGTAATTCCAAACGGCGCCTGGTCGAATTCCAAAGCCTTCTCATCCGTGTGGTGCGGCGCGTGATCGGTGGCGATGGCGTCGATCGTGCCGTCCTTCATCGCTTCGAGAACCGCGTCGACGTGTTCCCTGCTCCGCAATGGAGGGCTCATTTTTGTATTTGTGTCGTATTCCGACACAGCCTCGTCTGTAAGAGTCCAGTGGTGTGGAGTCACTTCGCAGGTAACGTCGAGACCGTCCTGCTTGGCACGGCGGACTGCATCGAGCGCGCCGCGTGTTGAGACGTGCGCGATATGGACTTTCGCTTTGGTTAGTTTTGCCAGAACACAGTCGCGAACTACGTCGACGTCTTCTGCAGCCGCGGGCATTCCGCGCAGTCCCAGAATCAATGACCAGCGTCCCTCATGCATCACGCCGCCTGCGCTTAGCGACTGATCCTGGCAGTGATCCACCACCGTCAGATCGAATCCGCGCGCGTATTCCATCGCGCGGCGCATCATCGCGGAAGTCGGCACCGGTCGCCCATCATCAGAAACCGCGACGATGCCCGCGTTTTTCATCTCGCCCATTTCAGCGAGCTCTTTGCCGTTGCTTCCCTTTGTAGTTGCGCCGATGGGAAAGACGTTGGCGAGTTTTGCCGCCTGCCCCTTCTCGACAATAAATCTTGTAACGGCGGGATTGTCGTTAATGGGATCGGTGTTCGGCATCGCGCAGATGCTGGTCCAGCCGCCCGCGACGGCCGCCGCAGCGCCCGAAGCGATCGTTTCTTTGTACTCCTGACCTGGTTCGCGCAAATGCGTGTGCATGTCGATAAAGCCGGGCGCGACGATCAATCCGGTGGCGTCGACAACGTGCGCGTTTTCCGGAACCGGCTCGCCACGTTCGAGCAAACCGACCACACGCCCGTCTTCAATCAGCAGGCTTCGACCGCCGGTGTTAACTTCCTGAGCAGGGTCGATCACGTAACCATTTGCAATCAGCAGCTTCATTCCTGGGTTACCTTGCGTCGTTTGTTTTTGACTGGTGGTTTTTCGTCAAGAGCTTCATGATGACTGCCGCCGGCGAGCAGATAAAGCACTGCCATGCGCACCGCGACTCCGTTTGTTACCTGGTCGAGAATCAACGAGCGACTGCCGTCTGCGATTTCGGACGAGATCTCAACGCCGCGATTCATCGGTCCGGGATGCATGACGATCGCATCGGGCGCGGCGCGTTCGAGATGTCGCGGTTGTAGACCGTAGTGAACGGCATATTCACGCATGGACGGAAAGAACGCGTTGTCCTGACGCTCGCGCTGTATTCTCAGGATCATCACCACGTCGGCGCCGTCAATCGCGTCTTCGAAGTGTTTCTCGATTCGCAGTCCGCTTTCAACCAGTTCGGCAAATTCCTCGGGGACGAGTGTTCCTGGACCACCGACGCTGACGTTTGCGCCCATCTTTGTGAGCAGGTAAATGTTCGAACGAGCGACGCGGGAATGCAGGATGTCGCCGACAATCGCGACTTTTAGTCCATCGATCCGTCCTTTGTACTCACGAATTGTGAGCGCATCGAGCAAAGCCTGCGTCGGATGTTCGTGCGCGCCATCTCCGGCATTAACAATCGGCGCATTCGTCATACGTGCGAGATGTTGTGGCGCGCCGGCCATCGAATGACGAATCACGATGCAATCGGGCGCCATTGCTTCGAGATTTCGCGCTGTGTCGAGCAGGGTTTCGCCCTTGCTGACGCTCGAAGTCGAAACACTGACGTTTACCGCGTCCGCAGACAAACGTTTCGCTGCGATCTCGAAAGACGTTCTGGTGCGCGTTGACGGTTCGAAGAAGAGATTGATAACCGTGCGGCCGCGAAGTGCTGGAACTTTCTTGATCTGGCGTTTTGAAACTTCGCGAAACGTTTCTGCGGTGTCGAGGAGGGTGGCAATTTCTGCTGCTTCGAGTTCGCGGATACCGAGCAGGTGGCGACGATTGAAAGTTTGTTCCATTGTTAGTCTGACAGAAAAAAGTCTGACACAAAAAAAGCGGCCCGCTGGCCGCTTCGTTTACGCCGTATCGGACGGCCTTTCGACGATTACCACGCCTTCTTCCTCATCAAACTCCTGAAGCATCACCTTGATGATCTCGCTCTTCTTGGTGGGAACGAGCTTGCCAATGTAATCAGCCTGAATCGGGAGCTCTCGATGTTCTTTGCCGCGATCGATCAGAACGGCCAGTTGCACGCGACGCGGGCGGCCGAAGTCGATTAGCTGATCGAGCGCGGCGCGAATGGTTCGACCCGTATAAAGCACATCGTCGATCAGGACGATGTTGCGATTTTCGATGTCGCCGGGAAGATCTGTGCGATTAACTACAGGCTTCGCACCGACAGTCGAAAGATCGTCGCGATAGAGAGTGATATCAAGCACACCGACCGGTGGTCGATAACCTTCGAGGTCGGCAATCTTCTGCGCCATGCGTTCGGCGAGCGGAACGCCACGCCGCCTGATCCCCACGAGGAACAAGTCACCGGCGCCATGGTTTTCTTCAACAATTTCGGACGAAAGACGAGCCAATGCGCGATTGATGCGCGGGCCATCCATGATGCGGGCTTTCTCGACGAATTCCATGTGTGTGCGCGGATACTAACAAGAAGGTGCGCGCCGTGACAAGTTGCCATTTGTGCTTTGTGCGTAGTACTTGATACTTTGTATCGAAACGATGTCCTATCGTTCACTGCTGCGCCCGCTACTCTTCCGTCTCCAGCCCGAGACGGCTCACGAATTGGCATTACATTCCCTCTCGTTTCTTCCATTACGAATACTCGCGAAACCCAGCACGACGCAGAATCCAATCAGCAGGTTCGGATTGCTGTTCTCGAATCCCGTCGGTCTCGCTGCAGGGTTCGACAAAAACGGTATCGCACTGCGACCACTCGCGGCACTCGGCTTCGGTTTCATCGAAGCCGGCACCGTTACTTTTCATCCGCAACCGGGAAACCCGCGACCGCGACTCTTTCGCTTATCAGCAGATCAGGCGTTAATCAATCGAGCAGGTTTCAATAACGAAGGCGCCGCCGCGTTTGTAAAAAGAATCGAAGGCAACCGCCCTGACTGTGTGCTCGGCGTGAGCATCGGCAAAAGCAAAATCACACCGCTCGAGGAAGCGACCGGCGACTACGTGGCAAGCTTTGAACTCGTCTACAAGGTGGCCGATTACGTCGCCGTAAACGTCAGTTCACCCAACACACCACAACTTCGCGAACTGCAACAATCGCAACAACTGACTGCGTTGCTGTCGGCCCTCCAGGCACGCGGCCGCGAGCTCGAGCAACAACACAAAAAACGCGTCCCGCTCCTCGTCAAACTTTCACCTGATCTCGAACGTAGAGACCTCGAGATGATTGTTGATGTCCTGAAGGACCTTCATATCGACGGCATCATCGCGACTAACACGACGACCAGCCGTGAAAATCTGAGCAGTGATGCAAAGCTGGTAACGGCAGCAGGCGAAGGCGGACTCAGCGGCAAGCCCTTAAAAACCAGGTCGACACAAATGATCGCCCAGCTCCATGAGCTGACTGGCGGTCGCATTCCGCTAATCGGTGTCGGAGGTATCTTTACTGCACGCGATGCATGGGAAAAGATTTGCGCCGGAGCAAGCCTCGTGCAGTTGTACACCGGATTCATCTACCAGGGACCAAACATCGCAAACGACATCAACGAAGGCCTCGCAAAGATTCTCGTGCGCGAGAAATTCGCGAGCATCGACGCCGCAATCGGCAGCCGCGCTAAGGAGTTATGCCGCTGAAACCACAAAACCTGCTTGGACACAGTCAGTACCACCTCGCGGTAGCGGGTGGGTGCTGCGCAGCATTTTTCGATTGGAGCCTACGGCGTACCCAGCCGCTACCGCGAGGTGGTACTGACTGTATCCAACTTGAAAGGAGATAAATTGAAGGAAAAACTCATCATCGCACTGGACGTCGACACACCCGCAAAAGCACTCGACCTCGTGGAAGAACTTCACAGCATCGCCGGCATGTTCAAGATCGGATCTACGCTCTTTACATCTGCCGGTCCGCAAATTGTTCGAGACATTATCGCGCTCGATTCCAAAGTCTTTCTCGACCTCAAATTCCACGACATTCCACATCAAGTCGCGGGCGCTGCACGCGCGGCCGCCGAACTCGGAGTCTCCCTCTTCACCATTCACGCGAGTGGCGGCAGCGAAATGATGCGACGCGCAGTCGATTCGGTTAACGAAGTCGATGGCAAAAACGGAACTCGCGCGAAGGTGCTCGCGATCAGTGTTCTGACCAGCATCGACGCGAAAATCCTCTCGGAAATCGGCGTGAGTTCGAGTCCATCTGAATCCGTGCAACGTCTCGTCCGGCTCGCCAAAGATTCCGGAGTTGACGGCGTCGTCGCTTCACCTCAGGAGATTCAGACCATCCGCGGACTAATCCCGAACCCCGAGTTTCTCGTGGTCACGCCAGGCATACGACCATCAACAAACGAGCCGGAAGATCAAAAACGAGTCGCGACTCCAGCCGCCGCGATTGCAGCGGGCGCGAGCTACGTCGTGGTCGGACGTCCGATTACGGGAGCACTCGATCCAGTGGCCGCCGCGCACGCGATTGTCACCGAGATGCAAGAAGCGGAGGCTTTACTAACGAAAGGAACTGAATAATAAAGGTGGCGTGTAAAATTTGATGGGCAACGGCTATTTGCCCAACTATTGATTTGAAACTATCATGCCACGGTGAAGCGTAGCTTGAAACCCCCGTTCATTTCCACATTATTTATCCTCCTCCTCGCGTCCGTTTTTCCATTATTGGCTCAGGAAAAGGATGGTGGAGTAGCGCCGCCTGCCCTCTCGCAGGCGCCTTATCTCGTGGGCGAAAGGCTGACCTACAACATCTCGTTTGCAAACTTTCCCGACGCCGCGCATGCGGAGGTCGAAGTCGTCTCTCGTGGCGTTCATTTTGGCCG
>JBKPPU010000257.1:0-6017 GCA_046733695.1 Acidobacteriota bacterium | reverse complement strand
TGGCTCAAACTGAAGCCGAACTCGATACTGCGGTTTCCACCAATCAGGATGATCTCGCAGTCATACTGATTCAGAAGAAGAACCAACTGACTGCCGACGTTACTGAACTGAAGACCGAAATGGAGCAGGCGCGTTCTGACGCCGACTCGGCGAAGACCTCTCTGCTCGGTGTGCAGTCTGAGATCAGGAAACTGCAGAGCGAGCGCGACTCGATGCTCGCCAAGATGCAGTCGGCACAGGCGCGCATCAAGGTGCAGGAGCAACTCGATGGGTTGTCGGTCGATGCTGAAGTCAAGGCCCTCGACAACGTGCGCCAGCACATCAAGACCACGATTGCAGAAGCGAACCTGGGGAAAGAGCTTTCAGAGTCTTCGCTTGACTCGCGTCTGGCTGCACTCCGCAATCAGACCGGTGAGGTTCAGGCCAAGCAACAACTCGCCGAACTGAAAGCAAAGAAAGCAGCACAACAAGCACAGGCGAATAAGACGATGTGAGTCTCGGAGCATAAACATTAGACAGGATTCGCATGATTTCAGGATTTGCAGGATGAGTCTTGTTAATTCTGAAAATCCTGAAAATCCTGTCTAAAAAAACGTGAGAGGTGACAGATGAGACTGACCCCCTTGGCAAAGGCTTTCATAGCTGTAGTCGTGTTACTTGTTATCGGTTTCGCCACCTGGCACTACAAAGGCGACGCAATCAAACGATGGGCCGGTGGTGAAAAGGCTTCCGGCGAAGACTCCAAAGGCGATTTTGACAAATTGAAGGGCGGACCAAACGATCCTGGTCGTAATGTTGGTTCAACTGGCGTTAGTCCGGGATCCGTTGGTACAGGAAAACTGAATCGTCCACTCGTCGTTGGCATCAACACGTGGGCGGGTCACGCTCCAGGCATCGTCTTCAATAACGGCATGGATCCGAGTGGTGGGTCACACTACAAGACTCAATATGGAATGGACGTGAAATTTGTGTTGCTCGAAGATCCAGCGGCGAAGCTTGCGGCGTTTCGCAGTGGTCAGGTCGACATCATGTGGAACACGGTCGACAACTGGGCCCGCGAGGCTTCAATCCTTGCTGAGAACAATCAGCAGGCGAAGTCGATCATCATGCAGGACTGGTCACGCGGCGGTGATGGAATCGTTTCGCTCACGTCGATCAAGTCGATCGAGGATCTGAAAGGACACAAGGTCGCGTGTACGCAGTTTACGCCTTCACACTTCTTGCTACTTTACCTTTTAGCTCAGTCGGGCCTGACGCCTGCGGAACGTGCCGAAGTTGAACAGAACATCATCTTCACCACTGACGCGCCGGCTGCGGCAGCGGCGTTCAAGGCCAAGCAAGTGGATGCGGCAGTGACGTGGGAACCGGATCTATCGGGTGCTGTTACTGCGCGTGGCGCTGAAGCGCATGTGCTGGTTTCAACACAAGCGGCGACTAACATCATTGCCGACACGCTTTGCGCGCGTCAGGAAGTGATCGATCAGGCGCCGGAAACCGTTCGCGACTTCGTGCGCGGTTGGCTCGATGGCATCGAGATGATCAAGAACAATCCGAACGGTTCGTATGAGATTGTTGGGAAAGCGCTCAAACTCGATACGGACACCGTTTCAGGAATGTTGTCTGGGCTGAAGCTGACGCCGTTTGCTGACAACGCGCAGTTCTATGGACTGACTGGTCCAAAGGCGCACTACGAAACGCTATTCGATACCGCGTTTGTCATTTGGAGAAAGAAAGGTCTGGTCAGTAAAGCCGTTGACGCGAAAGGCTGGGCCGACACGCGTTTTCTTGCAGCCGTAGCTTCATATTATCCGGGACAGAAAGTTGAAGAGGCTCAGGTGGTAGCGAAGGCGCCGTCGGAAAAGGACGTGCCGATTCTGCATCAGCAGATCCAGATTCAATTCACGCCCGGCTCTGATGAGATCATGCCTGGCTCGTATCTGTTACTCGATAAACTCGGCGAGACGATGACGTCGTTCGGCAGCACGGTCCTGCGCATCGAAGGCAATACTGACAGCACCGGCTCTGCCTCAGGCAACCTGACGCTTTCTGAGAAGCGCGCTCTGTCGGTGAAAAACTACATCGTCAAGAACTTCCCGAACATTCCGCCGACTCGCTTCCAGACCATCGGACGCGGTTCGAGTAATCCGATTGCTGAGAACACCAGTGAGGCCGGACGGCAACAGAATCGCCGCACGGACATCAAGGTGATATTGGCAACACAGTAATCCACAGATTCCGCAGATTACGCATGGCCTCAAAAAGCACTCTTTTTTCAATCCGCTCGCCGCTATCCAAGGAGACCGCATTCATCCTCGGGTTGGTGGCGCCTGCGCTTGTGCTTGGTGCGTGGTGCGGGCTTACGTACACAGGTTACGTTCGCCCCGACTTCCTGCCGACACCTACGGAAGTCGTTCGCGGCACGCTCCAACTCTTCATTCACTACGATCTGACCGACGCAATCCTTATCTCGACACGCCGTATTGCGATCGCTTTCTTCCTTGCGTCAGCGATCGCGTTGCCGCTTGGTGTTTTGATGGGCGCATTCGATCCGATCAATCGTTTCTTCGAACCGATCATGGCGCCGTTGCGCTACATGCCGATCTCGGCGTTCATCCCGCTTTTGATTCTCTGGTTCGGCATTTACGAGAAACAGAAGATCGCGTTTCTGTTTCTCGGCGTGTTCGTTTACCTGCTTCCCGTGGTGGTTTCTTCTATTCGCCTCGTGCCGGAGGAGTTGGTACAAACCGCACTTACGCTTGGGGCGTCGAAGTTTCAGGTGATCAGAACTGTCCTGGTTCCGGCTGCACTGCCCGAGATATTCGACAGCTTTCGAGTGATGAACGCGATCGCGTGGACCTATGTGATTCTGGCGGAAGCAGTGAATCCCGAACACGGCCTCGGTTACATGGTTGAACTTGCGCGCACGCATCAAAAAGCGTCGTGGTCGTTTGCAGGGTTGCTGGTCATCGGCGGCATCGGTCTCTTGACTGACTTTCTCATTCGCCTCTTATCGAGCTTGCTCTTCCGTTGGCGTGAAGCGTCCTGAAAAGATCGACAATGGCCGAACAAGAAACTCCACCAACACTTCCACAATCAGGTGAGCCCGGCACGATTGCTGTCGACGTCGGCGTACACAAGGGAGAGCCGCATGTTACTTACCATGCGGATCAGAGTGGTGCACCGCCGAAGTTGCGTGTGTCAGATTTGAGCGTGACTTACATCGATCGCAAAGGTAATCGCACCGAGGCGGTACGCGATGTTTCGTTCGATGTTTACGACAAACCCGATTCCGGTGAGGTCATCGTTTTCCTCGGACCATCGGGTTGTGGCAAGTCGACGATTCTGAAAGCTGTTGCCGGACTCCTCCCGCCGACAAAAGGCGAGGTGTTGGTTGACGGCAAACTGGTGACTGACGTCGGGCGCGATCGCGGCATGGTTTTTCAGGCTTACACGTCTTTCGGCTGGCTGTCGGTACGTGAGAATGTCGAGTATGGTCTGAAACTTCAGGGCATGAAGAAGTCGGAACGGCGCAAGATTTCCGACACGATCTTGAAGCAGGTGGGGCTGTTTGATTTTGCGGATCGTTATCCCAAGGACCTTTCCGGTGGTATGAAACAACGGGTGGCGATTGCCCGAACCCTCGTGAACAATCCGCGGGTCGTGTTGATGGACGAACCGTTCGGTGCACTCGATCCGCAAACACGTTGGGGAATGCAGAGTCTGCTGCTCGAAGTTTCTCGTGCGGAGAACAACACGATCTTGTTTGTGACGCATGACGTTTCCGAAGCCGTTTACCTCGGCGACACGATTTACGTTCTGTCGCAGCGTCCGGCGCAAATTCTCCATCAGGTCGACGTGCCGGCCTTCCCTGTGCGCGACATTGCGCTAAAATCAGCACCGGAGTTTCGTGCGGTCGAGAAGAAATTGCTGGATCTGATTTATGCGCCAGCCAGGAGCTAAGTCCACAGATTACACCGAGCATGGGAACGACTGAGAAGCCGAAAACCGCGATGCGGAAAGACGGTGTGCCGGTTAACGTTACGCCTCTGCGTGACGACACGTTGGCTGCCAGCCAGGCTTTTATCAGGCAGAAAGTTTACGAGAAGCGCAACTATCTCAAGAAGGCTTTCGCTAATCCGTACAATATCACCCTGCTCGCCGGCGGCCTCGCTGCTTCGGCACTCACGCTCAATCCGTTGCTTGCAATCGTCACTGTAGGTCTGGAAATACTCTGGGTCGTAAACGCGCCGGGATCGAAAAAACTTCAGGAGTGGTTGTGGGATCCGAGTTTCGATCAGGAGCAGAACGCCGAGGAGGAGGCGGCGCGTGCCGAACGTCTCAAGCATCTCGACGAAAGCGATCGCGAACGTGTGTTGTCACTTCTCGAAAGGCAAAAGGAAATCAATGCTCTCGCCGCACAGAATCCTTCATTCACGGGTGAGTTGTTGCGCAGTGAGTTGACGAAGACAGACCGGCTCGTCGAAGCCTTCATCGAGATGGCGAACACGTGCAATCGCTACGACGCCTACCTCAACTCGATCGATCTGAGTGAACTGGAAAAAGATCGTCGCCGTTGGGAGCAACTCGCTCGCCGGGAAGGCGTTCGGGACTCGGAAACTGAGATCGCGGGGAAGAATCTCGCCGTCATTATGAAACGGTTTGAGAAGATGAAAGAGATTCATCACTACCTGAGTCTGGCCCGTGGTCAGCTCGATCTGATCCAGAATTCTTTTCAGTTGATTGCAGATCAGATCGTCACGATGCAGTCCCCGCAGGAGTTAACCGGACAGTTGGATGAATTGCTTGATGGCGTCGAGTCGATCAAACAGACTGCTGCCGACACCGAACGAATGTTAAATCCGATGGGCTTAAAGGATCTGGACGTATGAGTGAATCGCGATTGCTTCCGGCGTGGGCCGAAGACTTGCGACGCCGTTATTTGCGCGGCGAGGCTTCGATGTTTGTGTTGCATGGCAATGTTTACGACGTTGTGCTTCATAACGGCAAGATGATGGCGCTCACCGAGTTTCTCACGGACGTTTTGCTCAAGGAGACGAAAGAGACGATTGCGGTTTACAACGTGGCAACGGGCGCCCGGTTTACCAAACGCGCGAAGACTGAAATCACAGCAGACGATTTGTTGCTCGCCAGTCAAAAAGATCGAGTCTTTGCTGCTTTAGAACGGTTGTTGATTAGTTCGACCAAAACAGCAGTAATCATGGAATACGCGGAGTCGATCGCGCCCGCCGGAGATCCAAATTTCCAGAGCGAAGCCGATCGGGCTGCGATCGTGACCTTGCATCGCTGGTCTTCGCTTCCGGAGATTGAGCGCGGGGACAACGTCGTGTTGTTGATCTCGGAGAACCTCACCGAACTGGCGCCCAAGCTGATCTCCAATCCAAAAGTAGCAGTGGTTGAAGTATCAATGCCCGACTTCGACGAGCGGCGGCAGGCAGCACGAATTGCTGATAATCGTTTGACTCAGAAGGACGCTGAGCGATACGCAGGCGTCACCGCGGGTTTGAAGTCGATTCAGATCGCGTCGATCCTGACGCCGCAACCGGCGGTTGAAGAGGAGTTGGCGGATCGAGAGGCTTTCATCACGGGATTGTTGGGTGGTGGCCCTGATGCCGCCGGACGCGCACACAAACTCGCAGCGCTGACCTCGAACCTCAGTCGCGACGAGGTTAAAGAACTCGTTGCGCCGGCGGCTGCAATGCCTGAGGCCGACGCGTCTTTGCCGAGCCCGATCGAACTGGCGCGTAAGGAAACCGATCGACTGATCGCGAAACGGAAACGCGAGATTTTGGAGCGCGAGTGTTTTGGCTTGGTTGAGTTTGTCGAACCCGCGCACGGCTTCGAAGTTGTCGGCGGCATGGAAGAAGTTAAGAAAGACTTGATGGTCATCGCGGAAAGTATTCGTGAAGGACGTGCGAGCCGAGTGCCAATGGGCATTTTGTTCACTGGGCCAATGGGCACGGGCAAGACGTTCGTTGCCGAAGCATTCGCGAAAGAGT
>JBKPPU010000256.1:0-3454 GCA_046733695.1 Acidobacteriota bacterium | reverse complement strand
TCAGGGATTAAGGACTTGGACCATCGGAATTGGTCTTTGATAACTTGATTTTCGTGCAGGTGAGATTCCTGTCACTCAGATGCAAGAGTGATGCACTTTCCCCACGGTAGCGACTGACCATCAATCCGTGAAACGGGAATGAAAGGCGGTAACTTTGAACCTAACAAGGAACCCCGTTGAGCAGAGTTGGATATGGATAGGCATACGAACTCACGTCTGAATTGTCGTTACATTGAACAAGCCTACTTAGGTTATCGGCTTGGTCCAAAATGGACACGGAGAACGGCTGGACATTCTTCGCATGATCCAGACTGCATCCCAAAAGTATCCCGGCAAATAGTGAGATCCTAAGTTCAACGCCAAACGAAAATCAGGAACGTCATAACTAGCCATCGGTTCTTCAGCATCATCGAAGAAGGTGTCAACCGCATGCTGATGGCGAGCAGGATTGTTTCAGAAGCAAAGGCCCGCGGGAAAGCCGCGGGATAGGCAGACAGAAACACGACAACTTGGAAGGTATAGGTACAAATAGAAGTGTACATGCCATGAGCACGGCCTTGCCGATGTATGGATGGAACGCTATCCGCTGGAAAGAAATCGAGCGGAGGGTGTGGCAGCTTCAAAAGCGCATATACCAAGCCTCAAGTCGTGGCGACGGAAGAACGGTACGCAAACTTCAAAGGCTCCTGATGAAATCCCGGTCAGCGAAGTTACTGGCAGTCAGAAGTGTGACCCAGGACAATCAAGGGAAACGAACAGCCGGAATCGATGGCGTGAAATCTTTAACTCGACCGCAGAGACTTGCGCTCGTGGACACCTTGAGAATCGATAGAAAGGCCAAACCAGTTCGTCGGGTGTGGATACCAAAAACCAGTTCCGATGAATTGCGGCCTTTGGGCATTCCAACGATGCATGACCGAGCACTCCAGGCTTTGGTCAAAGCCGCATTAGAACCCGAGTGGGAAGCGCGCTTTGAGCCCAACAGTTACGGATTTCGACCGGGACGGTCCTGTCACGATGCCATCGAAGCGATTCACATGGCGACTTCCAGAAGAGATAAATGGGTTCTGGATGCCGACATCGCGAAGTGCTACGACCGCATTAATCACAAAGCACTACTTGAGAAAGTAAACACCAGTCCCAGCGTGCGCCGGCAGTTGAAGGCGTGGTTGAAGGCTGGCGTGATGGATGGCGGAACATTGTTTTCCACGGAAGAAGGAGTACCACAGGGCGGAACAATCTCACCGCTGTTGGCAAACATCGCATTGCATGGACTCGAAAGAATCGTCGCGGAAAAGTTCCCACGAACTGAGAAGCACCGAGTGCCGCTGCTCGTGAGATACGCCGACGAGCTCGTGGTCTTCCACGCCGAGCGTCAGGTAATCGAAGGATGCCAATTACTAATCTCAGAGTGGTTGCTAAAGTTGGGCCTTGAACTGAAACCAAGTAAGACTCGAATCACGCTTACGCTGAAAGTAGAAGAAGGCAAACCGGGGTTCGACTTTTTGGGCTTTCATCTTCGACAGTTTCCGGTTGGTAAGACTAAAACTGGAACGAACGGTCATGGAAAGCCCCTTGGTTTTAAGACAATCATCAAACCGAGCAAGGCAGCAATAAAGAGACACGTGCAAAAGCTCCGGGAAACGGTTCGCACTTACAAACACATGGACCAGAAACGGCTCATCCGAGGGCTGAATCCGGTAATTGTTGGTTGGACCGGCTACTACCGCACGGCAGCTAGCAGAAAGTCCTTCGAGAAGTTGTCTGATGTCCTCTTTAGAATGCTGTGGGCTTGGGCAAGATACCGTCACCCGAAGAAGGGGAGACGGTGGATAAAGGACAAGTACTGGAGATTGAATGAGCATCGGGCCTTCCGGCCACGCAATCATGCTCTCAAATTGCACCAGCACTACGAAACTGCGATTCGCAGACACGTGAAAGTCCAAAATATCCGCAGTCCTTATGACGGTGATTGGGTCTATTGGAGCACGAGGATGGGGCGCAGTCCCGAAGTCTCAAACAGAGTCGCAGGACTACTCAAGAGACAACGCGGGCGATGTCCCGAATGCAAATTGTTCTTCCAGTACGGCGATGCGCTGGAGGTGGACCACATTGTTCCGCGAGCATTGGGCGGAGCCACTGCCTACTACAACCGGCAGCTACTACATTGCCATTGTCACGATTCAAAATCGGCCCGCGAAGCTGGCCGCACGAGACACGTATGACAAACGCTGAGTTGTCGAGGAGCCGTGTAAAGGGAAACTTTTACGCACGGTTCTGAAGCCGAGTAGTGATGGTGACGTCATTGCTTAGGGTAACAGGGGAACGAGATCAGACGTACTCAGCCGGAATGGATCGAAATGGAGCTGAAATGGAGTGAAAGGCTGAGCTGCAAGCAGTTCTTGAGAATGGCTTCGGGTCAAAGATTGGGGACTTGGACCACTCTGACTCGAGCGAAGGCCGCTAATTTTGACATTGTGTCGTTCGGGAGATGAATGTGGATTCGGGAACACAAACAGAAATCGCGCTCAGCCATGAGATCAGCCCGGTGCTACTTTTGCGACGCATTGAAGTTGAGCTCTTCACTGCGCTAATCAAAAGGTCGTCCGAAATAGGTGAGGATGCACAGAGCGAGGAGGTACATACTAATCAGGGACTGCAAGCCAGACAGTGTCCTAACCCATCCGACTGCCTCTAAATCATATTGACGTCTCTGCAGCATCCGAAGCCAAGTGCCTGCTTCCAGCCATTGAAACTTGAGATTGAACATACTCCTAAGACCGGGGTTTATAGAGGCCATCAGTAGTCTGAATTCTGCGACCAGCAAAAGCTTCCACCGTTTCACGCCTTTCACCCCTTGCAATGAATGGCACCGAAGCTTAATGGTTTTGGTCCGATACTTACCTGGATCATCGATTCTTCGACGGGCAACAACAAGTATTAAGCCGGATCTTATGCTAGACCGAAGCAGAATGTAGTAGAGAAGTGAAAATATAAACCAGATAAGCAATACAAGTTTGAGTGGGCGCATAGGAGACAACCCATACCGAGTAGTACTTTCAAACATGACATATTCAAATGTCCGCGCTAAAAAATCCTCGTGCAGCCTCTTCTGATGTTCGATGTCAAAGGTCAGGATTCTTTCTTGTTGACGGAGACCTGCTTTCTTAAAAGCTTCGCGCAATTCGACTAGGGCATGCGGTGAGCGCTCGAAGGATAACGATTCCAAGTATGGAGCGCGTATGAATTCGTTGAAGCTGGGAAGGAACCCTGGGTCGGGCTCGAAGATCACGCGAGTAAGATCAGCTCCGCTTAGACTCACTTTGTCTAATTTTCCTCCAATGATCCTGACGTCACGCCAATTCGCATAGTCCAGATTGCTGGTGCTCAACTGCGTTCCATTTAGAGTTACGGCTGGAAGATAGGCGGCGACGAGACTGGCGTTGTCAAGCAA
>JBKPPU010000255.1:0-12334 GCA_046733695.1 Acidobacteriota bacterium | reverse complement strand
CCACAGAGAAGCAACCGCACAGCTCGAGCCGGGACTCAGAAAAAATGCCACACTGCCGCCGCTGAATGGAGTTGTATACGGTGAATCGTTACACACATTGATCATTGCTCTTGAAACCAATTGTCAAGAGTGTTTGGCAAGCACAGCTTTTTACAATCGCCTCAAGGAACTCGGGCAGGGAAAAGCGGAAAACGACGTTCGGATAGTTGCGATATTTCCAAACGGGCCCGGCGAAGTGAAGGAATATGTAGAGCGTTCAAGAATTCAGGTGCAAACAGTAGCCGGAGTTGACTTCGCACAGTTGAACGTCGCCGGTACCCCCACTCTAATAGTTGTGACTCGTGAGGGGACGATCCGTGATTTCTGGGTTGGCAGACTCGCTGAAAATGTTGAACGAGAGGTAGTACGCGAAATAAGCATCTCGAATTAACTGAAGGCATTTTGATACGGATAGGTGGTTTCCATGACTCACATAACTGATATTTTTAGCCGCAAAACGCTGCGAAACCTCCTTTTGATTACGATCCTTACAGCCTTGTTTTCGCTATCAATTAACCGGAGTTCAGCGAGCATCACTATCGGCACGCATTGCGACGATCTGACCATTGGACCAGCCACCGCCTTTTGTGTCGCCGCGGCTATGTGCAATCCTCCCCTTGATGTTAGGCGGTTCGTGTTTATATGGCTTACCAACAACACCACCTGTCCCAATTTCTCGCCTGCGGTGATTGATAGCGTGACGATTGACGCCAGAGTTGGTGATCCGGCGATAGTTGGCACCGCGCGTTCAACCGCGGTTGGAGGAGCAATCGTCGCTTTCGGAGTTTCCTTTTCGTATTGTAACGGTGAGTCCGGCAACGCTGTTAATTACTTCCCGGCGAACTGTGCTAGCGGCATCTTACCGCCGCCTCCAGATATTTTTTGCTTTACTGGGAGTTGTGCGCAGGAAGCTTGTGAGACGTCGGGTTACTGGTGGAGTTTTGCAGGAACTTACTGTACCCCTACCCCAACCGATCAAACAGAGTGCGAAGGTGGAGGATGGCTCTGGAATCCGATAAGTGATTACTGCCAACAAGACGCGCCGCCTCCTTGCGAACTCTTTCCGGATGTTTGTGATTCAGGTGGCTGGAGTTTTTTGTGGTGTGCCTGTGTTCCCGTCACTTCGCCAATACTGGTGGATGTCAAGGGAAATGGATTCGACCTTACGGATGCTGCGGGCGGGACTACATTTAACTTAAATAATATCGGCGGCAAGGAAAAACTAGCCTGGACACGTTCCAGCTCCGACGATGCCTGGCTTGTTCTCGACAGAGACGGGAACGGTACCATTGATGATGGAACCGAATTGTTTGGTGATGTCACACCACAATCAGAGCCAGCCGAGGGTGCAGGGAAAAATGGATTTCGCGCGTTGGCTGAATATGACCAGATTGCAAATGGCGGCAACGCTGATGGACAGATCGACGCGAATGATTCTGTATTCTCCAAACTACGATTATGGCAGGACGTGAATCATAACGGTTTCTCAAATACTGGAGAGTTACATACACTGCCTGCATTAAATGTGGCAGCCTTAGAACTTGACTACAAGTTTTCAAAGAAGACTGACAAGAACGGTAATCGATTTGCCTTTCGTGCCAAAGTCAAAGACACAAAGGCACAAGACTTAGGGCGCTGGGCGTGGGACGTTTACCTAGTTAGGCCTTGATCTCCTCCCGATTTACGGCCCGGCTTGAAGCACGGCAAGTGGACCATTAGAGTGTTGTTGAATCACTTGTTCCGTGTCAGACGCGACAAGGCACTGTGTGGATCTTTGTTTTGCGTGTTCGACTGAAACGAGCCAGTTTGAGTCAAGTGATCGAATTCGAAAGGAGAGCGGGCTATCGTCTCGTCCCTCATCTGTCCCTCATCTCGCGCAGAGTACCGAGTACGAGACAATTACGGGGAACGATGCAAGCAACAAGTTGTTGTAGCAGAAGATTAAGAGTGGTGCCGAGGGCGGGACTCGAACCCGCACCTCCTTTTAGATAACGGATTTTAAGCTCCCTTTAGAATTTAACTTACCTACTCTAGCAAGTAGAGGAAACAAAACTATTAAGGAATTGCGACCGGAGATGCCAAACAGTCAGCCTTAATATCGCATCTCCATTCCCTTTTCTATATCTTGGGCCAATTTAGATCCCATGCGACTAATGATCGTTGAGATCGCCTGAAGTTTCGCAGCGTCCGCAGCGGCGTTGTGCGTGATCTCAGCACCGCTCAATCGACCGCTGAGTTCAACTTGAACAGCCTGATTATTGATCCCAAGCGCACTTCTGTGGCCGGCGACCGATGTGCCGGCGGCAGCGTACGCGGCTCCCGCCGCTTCTCGGCCTTGCTGAATTGAGATTGCAGCCATCCGGTCGCCCGTTTGGCGTTCGACTGTCTGAGCCTGAGTAAAGCTCTGAGCCGCATTCGCGTTGACCCCGCTCGTATAGTCAATTCGCGCCGCGTCGTACCCGCGTTGATGTAAGGTGAGTGGTAGCGCGCCATATTTGCCATCAGAAGCGGAGGAAACCGTTCCCGCTACACCTTCGCGAACAACATCGATCGGTCCGCCGAACAAAGGAATATTACCCAAGCCTCGCGACCATTCCTGTTTGCGTCCCACTTGTGAATCCGTATTGGTTTCACTGGCCTGACGAGTGCTTGAGGCGTTGTTATCCTTAATAGTGCGTTGAGTACTAACTTGGGCCATTTGCTCGTTGTATCCGGCAATGCCGCGGCTGGCGCTACCAAACATCGTATAGGCTTGACTCACGCCTGCCTGGGCCGCTGCTTTTGTAGCACCGGCAGTAGCTTGGGCCGATGAAAGCGCTTGAGCTTTTCCGGTAATGAAGGCGGCCTGATTGCGCAACATACCCGCCTCTCGATTGGCCCGAGCTTCGGTGCTTTGCGCATCATACGTTCCCTGAGCTTGAGTGTTTTGCGCGAGTTGGTTTATTGATGCGGCAGCAGTCGCACAGTAAGCCTCCACGCCCGTACCAATGATCATCGCCGCAAACTGTGACATAGCCGCCGAAACGCCCTCATATACCTGGCCCCTTGAGAATCGATAGGCGAGATATGGTGAGATCCATAAGCAGCCGCCCGCAATAGTCATCATGAATGCCGCGATCGCCACCACATACACAGGCGAGGCAAAGTTGCTTTTGATCGCATACATCGCCGCGTTATCCCAATTGTAGAGCGGTTCCGAATCTCCAAGCGCCATCGCCATGTTGCCGAATAGATAGGCTAAGGCGCGAATAAAATAGCTCACAGCAGGCCATATCAACGTCAACACGCCTGCGCCCCAGGCAAACGGATAAGTTACTTTGTGGGCCAACTTCTGATCGATTGCAACAGCCATCATTAAAGGTGTGGCCACTTTGAAGATGAGAACCAAAACAGCTCCCAAGAGCAGCAGCCAGAAGTCTCCAGCTTCAAGAATGGTCCGAGCGGCGTTTAGTAAATTGAATAGAGTTGGTAGCGTATAGGACGAGTCGCTGAGCTTTTTATCGAGATCCTTGATCGTGCCCTCGCTATCGTAGAGCACACCAACGAAAGTGCCGGCAGTATCCGTGCTTGGCCGCACGGTGAAATCACTTCCGTCAACCTTGACCGTAAACGTACCCATAACAAGCTTCTCATAGGATTCGTTGAAGCTGTCACGCTCCGCTTTGTAAAACTCGAATAGAAGTCCACGCCCAGCACTCCCATTGATCTCCTTGCCTTCGGCAATCTCCCTTCCGGTGGCTGCCATCTGGCTGATGATCCAGATGCTTGAGCCTACCAACCCAAAGAAGAAAAGCGATCGGAGAAAGAAAAAGATCAAGTTTGAGTTGCCGCCAGCGTTTTCCCGCCAGAGACGAAGAAAGCTAAAGAGTAGAACCAGCACTGCAACCGCTACAGCAATGCCATAGATCCAATCCTGTATATGACTGAGCACTTCATTTTGAAGATAAGGAAGCAGCTGTGAGGCTTTAATGCTCAGTCGGGCGATATGGTCTGACAGAGAGGTACCACTTGGCTGCGGCGTTTGCGCGTTTGCAGTCAACGCGCTGCCGAGAAGAATGAGCGCTGAAGTCGACCAGCGCAATATGCGTTTTCGAAGTGCAGTAACAAACATTTTCCTCACCTAACGTTGTTGAGCTTGTGTATTGGTGATCAAGTCAGTTAGCGTTCGTTCGATTTGATCTTTCGTTTCTTGCAAACTCAACCAGCCATCGGTAGCGGCCATGATCGAGAATGCAAAGTTTTCCATGTCCTGCAACCTTAACCCGTACTTAGCGGCACGCTCCGTGATCTTGTCCTGCAATTCGGCATGCTCTTTCTCCAGTTCAGCAATGAGTTGTTCTTGCCGAAGAATGACATCATTCAAATGTGCGACGCTGGACTGATCGACGTCAGGCTTGCCCTTTTCGGCTTCGAGTTGTTGTTCTGCTTGCTTCAGCACTCCCCGAGCGATCGCCAAATCCTTTTGAACCTGAGTACGCCGAACGCACCAGCTCTCAAGCTGACTGTCATTGCGGGCCAATTTATCGAGACGGGCCACAGTCTGATCGGCTGAACGCCCGATCGTAAACTTCAGATAGTTTTCTAGGTCCTGTAGATCCTGTTCAGGATCGAAGATGCCATTACGCAGCCGATCATCAATCGCCTTCAGCATGGCAATGCGGTAGCGGATCATGCCTTCAAGTTGTCGCTTGAGTTGGAATGAGCCGCGTACTATCTGGCCCACATTACTGATGAACCGTACCAAGCGAACATTGCGCGCCAGTTGCTCATCCACGTTGCGCAAAATGCCTTGCATGGTCGTGAGTTGTTGGATGGTCTTATCAACCATCGTTGCATAGTGTCGAATAGTTTCGAGCCAGCGATTAGCCTCTTCGATTTTCTTGGCGAGTTGTAGCGCGTAATTAGTTGGGTCCCACACTGTGAACTGCGCTTGGACAGGCGTTGCCGGTACGAGCAGCAGTCCGAGTAGAAGACCAACCATTGCATAACGTGATAAGTGGTTTCTCATAGTGATCTCACTTCCTTAATTGCGTATCCCCCCGGCGAGTAATGCTTCATCAAAGATAGAGCCCGATGAGGCCAGACCCTCCGGGTATTGTGAAGCAAGCCAGGCGATGACTTCGGAAAGCGGCCAGTCAGGACGAAGCACTGCTGCGCGTGCTCTTGCGTTCGCCTCATCAGGGTGCGTCGTAAAGGTCCATAAAAGCATTGGACTCAAGTTGTTTTGCACTACTTCAACTTGCTGGTAGTCGCCCGACCCAATGACTAAGACCCATTGCGTATATGGACCGTCAACATTCTTCAGAGCGCCAATGGCCTGAACAGCGCGCGAAGAGAGTTTCGCGTCACGAGCCAGCAGCGACAGATCGCCGGTCTGTTTTCCAATCAGCTTGACGCCGGCAGTGCTTGTCACATCGTGCATGCCTTCGAAGTCGTCGTAAGTGTGCGTCATCATCACCGTGACGACATTGTGCTTGCGACCGTGACGAGTGCCTTTCTTTAGCACTGGAATTAGACCGGGAAAGTTCTGTCGGTACTCATGAACTTCATCAAAGACGACTAGAGTTGGCGCACGGGTGCCGTCCGCCTGTTTCTCACCAATAGCACGAATAACACGCGCTCCAATTCGATTGGCTAATGTCTGTTTGATGTCAGGCTGGAAAGCGTTTAGCGACTCGAGTTCGTAAACGTCATAGGGAGACACTACTTGAAAATCGGCATGCGTCGGTGCATCCAGCCACGGATTGCCAAGATATTTCTCGAGTGCGAGAGCAATTTCGCGCGCACGATTGTTAAGCGCATCGCTGCCGAAGTCGTAGGCTTCGAGCATTGCGACTAAATCCGAGTGAATAGGTTCCCGGCGCTGTTTGCCTGGACCGTTGCGTGGCGCGATGTTCTTCACCACCTGCACCACAGCTTTTGAGAGTAGATCGCGAGCCAGTGGATCGCTCGCTTCCGCGAGGTTCATCGCATCCATCACTATTAATGAGATCTGTTCGGTAAGTCCAGGAAAATCCCAAGTACTTTCGTTGGTACCACACTTCAGGATGTGACGCGTCCTCATCAAATAGTTCAGATTGTTTCGGTGCCCCGAAAGTACTGCGCATTTCAGCTACATTCGACCTACCCATCCTAAGCCCCCTGTAAGTCGCGGCACGCCAAACACCCTTAATATCTGCCATTGTCTTGGATGTTGTACCGGCTTGTCCATTTTCTTTTTGAGCAAACCGAGGACAACCGAAACCAAAGAAACATTGGCTGAAAACGATGCACAAAACAATTGCGGAGGGAAGGGTAGCATCCACGAACAGGCGATCAGTTAGTCCGTCACGTTACACGCCAGAAGGTCGAGAACGCCTACGGCGAAACAGTCGAAACTAGCGAACACCGAGCCGGTTGGGATGCAACTTTCTCTGCGCCGAAAAGTGTCTCGCTCGCGGCTTTGGTCGGGGGCGACGAACGAATACTGGAAGCTCACGATCGCAGCGTTGATGTAGCCCTCAACGAATTAGAGAAGTACGTTCAGGCTCGCATGGGCGGCAATCATCCCGCGCAGACCACTGGAAAAATGATTGCAGCCAAGTTCCAGCATGATTCAGCTCGACCGGACCGCAATACCGGTTATGCCGCGCCACAGCTCCACACCCACACTGTTATTTTCAATCTTACGGAAACCGATGACGGTCGTATCAAGCCGATCCAACCACTCGAGTTATATCGCAGCCAGCGTTACGCCACGGAGATCTTTCGCTCCGTTCTGGCAACAGAACTACAAAAGCTGGGTTACAACATAGCTGTGGACCCGCGTACTGGCGCACCCGAGATCAGTGACTTCAGTAAAGAATATTTAGTCGCTAGCAGTCCCCGCCGCAAAGAGATTCAGCGCAAAGCTAGAGAAATGAAAGCGCGTCTCGCTCAACAAGGAATCCAAGTCGAAGACGGCGCCGGACTGCGCCAAGCGGCCGCGAAGACGGATCGCATGAGTAAGCAATACGACCGACAAGAAATGCGCTCCCGTCACTTGGAAATGGATAGCAGATTTGGTGGCCAAGCATTTCGAATCACGCAAGAGGCTCAGGAGCGTGACGTGGTAATGCTCACTGACGAACAAGTTAAGACTCGCGCCCGAGAGTCGATTAGATTTGCCAGAGACAACGCTGCCGAACGAGAAGCCGTGGTTGACAAACGCAAAGTGTTGATCGACGCATTCAGGAGAAATGTCGGCCTCACAACCTACGAAGCTGTTGTCGACGAGTTCGGCAAAAACATCACGAGTGGTAACTTCATTCTAATAACTCGAAATCCTGGATTTGGGCTCTCCTGGGTATGTGATGGTCACTGATCTCCCAGCAGCAATCCAAGGAACAGATGCGAATGCGGAATTGAATAATCAAAGTCTCGCCAGCCTCTCCGATGTAAATGCCATTCGGCCAGCGACAGGAATAAGTGAGCGTGAGTTTGCTGAACTCATCGCCGATGGCTCACCAGAAGAAATCAAAGCACGGCTGCAAAGAATGTCTCCAGAGATGCGCAAGATCGCTTTGGCAGTTCTGGAACGATAAGTGGAGCTTCAGCATCGTGGAATTACGCGATCCTAACAAGCCGAGCCTCGATCCCCGAGGATTAATCCGCGATGGTGGCAATGAAGCACTCGCGGTTGCTCTAGCCGCCACCGGCTACCTCCCACAATGGCACACCTTGACGGACGTCGCGTTAGCACTGCGTCAGTATCACCCCATCCTGTTTGGAGGACCACGAGGGTCGGGAAAGACGTCGTTCGGTGAAGCGCTCGCACAGGCATGTAATCTCACGCTCCTTTACGTTCCGGGCGTTGAAGGTTTGACTGCCGGCGAGGTGCTGGGCAGTTGGCGACAGCTCGCGCAAGAGCGGACCATTGAACAGTTGATGCAAAACGGAACCGATCTTCGAACAGCAAGGGCATCTGTTTGGATGGAAGAATTCTTTGAGCGGGGTGAGTTTCTTGAAGCATTCGCGTACGCGAAAGAAGCCTCCGAACGCAATGAGCCGCCACCCGTGCTGATTGTTGATGAGGTCGAGAAATTAGAGCCAAAGATCCAAAACCTTCTGCTTCAGCCGTTGGCTCGCGGATGGGCGAACGTACCGAAACTTCCAGGCGTGATCGGTGTTCGCCAACGCGAGCAGAGAGTGTCGCGAGCTTCCGCAATGACATTACAGCTCACACTGATCCAACGCAGAGGGGGCCCGAACGCCAAGAAGTGTAGTCTTCCTTTTTAACAACATAAACCTCAGTCATGGTTTAGCTCCTCATCAATCATCTATAACAATCACAGAAGTTGTTTATATATGCCATATAGACGCATCTTAACAGTGTAGAATAATCCCGCTGGCCTTTGTGTCTCTACACCTATGGTAAGGGCCTAACTATGTGCATCTTGATCTGGATAAAATCGGGAAGCGGTGTTAGCCCTTCGTTTTCCTTCCGTATAAAATGAGCGGCTCGATTCCGCCAATCTGTTTATTCATGGCACCTGTGGCGTCTTGAACCACCGCCTCCCTGGCTTATCGGGTTCCGTATAAAATCAGCTTTACTAAAAGGACTCCTGTCTTCCGCCTCCAAAGAACATGAGTGCCATGTACTCGCCAATCAGCAGGCCCATTCAGTTTGTGGTTAGTTAGGCGTATTTGCCGGTTACCAGCAGAGAAGCCGTGTGTAGGTGGTAAGGCTATCATGTGAGCTTCCTTATGCAGTGGGAGTCAGGAAGAACACGGCAGAATCTATTACACCCCGTTAGAGAAAGCAAAGCAAAAAGGCAGACCACACATTACGGAGAGACCCACCAAGTTATTGACAAGATCGCGGCTCGTGCTGATCAGACGCTGGAGTTGCCGACTAGAAGTACTCGGGCTGACGGTCCAGCTTTCTCAAAGAAACGAAACATGTTGCGAGTATCCGAGAGTGATGATTCGTCCATCACGTAGAGAATGTTTTCGCCAGTAGGACAATTCATTTGAGGGCTTGCAACAAACTTCTGCAGAGTTGAAGTACTAATGCCACTCTCAGCGAGCAAATCCGCGGCCACGCCAGTTGGTGCAAAGCCTTGGACGACGTAACCAGATCGTTCTACCGCTTCGCGCAAAACGCTAAGAGTCGTAGTCTTTCCTGTGCCGGCCAAACCTTCTAAACCGATGATCCGATCAGCACTCCCCAATATCGTTTCAACTGCTTCATGTTGCCTCTCATTCAATATCAGTCCCTGTCTCTGAGTAATGTTTGTTAGCAGCGAGTCAAGTTCCTCGCTTTCAACAAGAGCTGTTTTCGCGAGCTTTTCTTGCCCGGATTTTGAGTAGTCGTTGCCGCGTATTCTGGCATTGGTGCTGGACTGTCATGCTCTCAAGCCGGTCATCCTCCAGAAACTTATAGCAGCGCAGCGAAGCGTCATAGTTTGTTCTTTACCATTGGCTGTTTTGAACAAAACGGGGAAGAATTCTCGATTGTCGGTAAAGTTCTCTCGGTCTTCCGCCCTGTACGATCCGAAAAAGAATGATGGCGTGGTTCAAACGAGTTTGGGAGAGAGTCGTTCTTTGAGACTGTCATGCGTTAACCAGCCATTGCTTGACCATGCTTCGTATGATTTGCGCAAATCTTCACTCGAAACGAGGCATCTGATTTCTAAAGAGTTATTAAACCTTTCTCAAATCATTTATTAGTTGCCTCTTCGCTAGCCGCATCTTATCGTCAACAAACAGCTCCATCCCTACACCGCTCAATCGTGAGAATTCGAGCAGTTCAAGCAAACAGGGATCGCGAATTCCACGCTCGAATCGCTCCCGAACTAGTATCGTCTCGAGCGCCTCCGCTACTTGTTGCTGAGTCAGAGCTAAAAGCTAGCGCACATTGCGTAATTTTGTTAACCGCGACCAATCTCAAATACCTTCGCCTTGTTGGACCACGACATAGAAGTCATTCTTTGGCGTCTTGTCGACGCTACTGCTTGTCCCACAAATGTCCCACCAGAGCGTGCAACTGGGCAAGAAAAATGCAATCACTGCAAGGCATGCAATGGCGAAATTCTTAGGAAAAATGCTAAACTGTTGATAGACAAGGACCCCGGGATTAGATTCCCAAGCTGAGGTTGCGGGTTCGAATCCCGTCGCCCGCTCCAGATATCTTAGAAAACGCGTATCTCGTTTCCTCAGTAAGTCCGGTCCCACGTCCTGTCGCAAAAAAATGACCATTCCCTTCAGAGTGCAATGTGCAGAGTTTAGAACTAAGGACGCGTTGTGTCGGGTGTTGGCTGAGGGCGCACTGTCGGGGTCAGTTCCGGTAGCGAAGCCCCGCGAGGAACAACCCATAATTCCATTTGTGGTTCTAAGCGTATACCGCCGTATGTTGTGACTATGCGGTTCGTAACGTGTCGTTCATTCACTAAATGAAGCTTGCTGCGCTCAGCACGGGCTTCAGCGCTGGCGCGGTTTCCTGTAGAACCGCTGTAGACAACAATATAGGCCAATGCCTCGTGGTCCTGCTCAAGTGAAACCGCAAAATTATCGAGTCGCGCATTGTCCTCCTCCGATTCCTCTAAACTCTTTTCATAGACGGTTCTTCCCATCTCTGCATATGGACTTGAGGTGTTAGGACTGATTGGCACAAGTTCAAGATCTCTAACCGTGAGGCTGGATCTGTATTCAGCTCTCTCGACTAATTTTACCGACGGAGCTGCAAAGAACTCTTTTATTCGATTGATGTCCCACATCCGAAATGACGTGTCATTACTCACAGAGGCCAGCCAGTGAGTGTCAGGACTAAAAGCCATTGCTTTAATTGAACTCTCCAGGCCGCTGAGTAAAGCGATCTCGCTACCCGTTGGCATGGCCCATATTCGAATCGTCTTATTAGTGCGTCCGCACGCTAGTAGTTTTCCGTCTCCACTAAAGGCCAGGGTGGTGACAGGACTTTCAGATTCATGCCGGAAAACTTCCTTTCTTCTTGTAATATCCCATACGACAACGGTCTGATCTTGACCGACTGAGGCGAGTAGTTGGCCAGTCGGATCGAAGATAAGTGAAGAGATCCTGCCTTTATGACCACTAAGGTTAAAAAGCTCCTTACCTGTTCGTGTGTTCCAAATACGAATAATGCTGTCATCCGTAGCACTGGCAAGTTGTCTTCCGTCGGAACTAAAGGCAATACTCGATACTACGTATTGCTGCTCCGCGTTCCAAAGTTCCTTGTCTGAACCGAGGTCGCGAACGGATATCTTGAACTCGTTAAAAGAGGCTAAAACCGATCTATCTGTTGTAAAGATGGCATTGGGGAAGTTAGTAGATTTACCCGAAACAGTGTGCCCGGCCATAAGCTGTTCCACTTTGCCAGTTTTAGAATTGAGTATCAGAATCTTACCATCAGCTCGACCCAAAATAAGTTGTTCTCCATTAGGACTAAATGCAATCGTCTCGATCACATGTCCCAAGAGTTCAGGGCCAAACAATAAATGACCTGCATCTTTGTTGTTTACTTCCCACAGCTGAACGCGACCATCAATGGTCCTTAAAGCGAACATGTTACTAGTAGGTGAAAATTCGACGTTCGTGGCTGCAACGGGAACTGGCAGTTTCATAATCTCCTGGCCATATTTACGTTCGAGGAGATGTAAAATACCCTCGTTTGTGACGGAAAGAAGCCACTGGTTATCTGGGCTGATTTCCATGTTTGTAATAGGAAAGTTCGACAGCTTCAAAATATGACCCGACCATTGGACTAAGCCATTACTGCGTCCAGCCGCTGTTTCGAAGCTCTTATTATGCAAGGCTCCTGCCGTGATGTTTCCAAGATTGTGAAAACTGATATATCCGTACTCATCAAACGATCGGCGCGCTGGCCCAATATAAAAGTTTGATACCGAGAGTTCGCGAGTGCCGGTAAGTAAGTTGATGTAATTGCCGTCGGAAGAGAAGTAGATCGGTCCTAAAAAAACTTTTGTTTCAGCACTCTCTTGGACTGTTTTATGTTGTCCGGTTGCGAGATCCCATACCAGGAGCATGCCATCGTTGCTCAGGGACGCAAGCCGACCTCCTTCCAAGCTGAATGCAAGCTGTATAATTCTTGAGGTGTGACCGTTAAGCGTATTCACTTTTTTTGAATCCCGGTCCCACAGGTAGATGGAATTATCGCTACTTCCGGTCGCAAACTTTATTCCTCTAATGAGTTGAGTTTCGTTGGGACTATTTGCGATGGCAGTAACTGCACCTTCTTGCTTGGCGTTGAATCGAGGCTCCTCTCTTCCAGAAGCCACATGGTAAAACCGGATGGTAC
>JBKPPU010000254.1:0-5749 GCA_046733695.1 Acidobacteriota bacterium | reverse complement strand
CGTGCTCGGCGATCGTGAGATGGAGCAGAAGACGGTGGCAGTACGAGAGCGTGCGAAGGGCGACATCGGGGTGATGTCCATCGCGGAATTTAAAGAGATGGCGCGCCGGTTGGTTGAAACCCGCGCGTTAACAAACAACAGCAATCCACAGATTACACAGATAACTGAATCTGTGTAATCTGTGGATGGCCTAATCTTAGGAGGTGCAGAAATAGCTACAGGCTTTCGAGGTCGCGGTCAGCGTCCTGATAACCGGCGTCTGCCGCCGGTGCGTATTAACGAGAGAATTCGCGTGCCGGAGGTACGCGTGATTGGTGACGAAGGAGAACAACTGGGCGTGATGGACGTGCGCGATGCGGTGCGCGCCGCCCGGGAAAAGGGCCTCGATCTTGTCGAGGTTGCTCCGAACGCCGATCCTCCCGTTTGCCGGATCATTGACTTCGGAAAGTATCAGTACGAAGCAAAGAAGAAGGCAAACGAGGCAAAGAAGAAGCAGGTAACGATCACGGTCAAGGAAGTTAAGTTCCGACCGGGTACCGACGATCACGATTACGAGTACCGCATGAAGCATGCGCGAGAGTGGCTGCAGGAAGGCGACAAAGTGAAAGCCACCATCTGGTTTCGCGGCCGCGAAATGACGCACCGTGAATTAGGCGCGCGCATACTCGAGAAGCTGGAGAAGGATCTTGTGGACGTCGGTGAAGTTGAAGCGCGGCCAAGAATGGAAGGAAATCAGATGTTCATCATTTTTGGGCCAAAGAGACATAAGAGCGGCGGGGGCGCGAAGCCAGAGGCGCCGCCCACGAATCAGCCGATGAATCAATAGAGAAGGGAAGTCAGTAAATGCCAAAACTTAAAACGCACAAAGGTGCAGCGAAGCGAGTGCGCCTGACCGCCACGGGGAAAATCAAGCGTGGCCATTCGCATGCGCGTCACATTTTGACGAAGAAAACGAATAAGCGGAAACGCCACCTCGATATCGATGTGCTCGTGTCCAAGGCCGATCACGAGCGGGTGATGTCGATGTTGCCGTACGGAAGAGATTAATATCAAAGCCATCCACAGATTACACAGATTTACTTAAAAAGTTCTGTGTAATCTGTGGATGGATCTGGAGGGAGGAATCATATGCCCAGAGCAAAACGAGGTAATAAGCGTCTCGAAAGACGCAAGAAAATATTAAAGCTGGCGAAAGGTTATCGCGGCACAAAGTCGAAACTGTACCGGTCTGCGAAAGAGTCCGTCGAGCGTGGTCTGAACTTCGCTTACACCGGGCGCAAATTGAAGAAGCGTGATTTTCGTAGTCTGTGGATCGTTCGCATCGGCGCAGCAGCGCGTTTGAATGGTTTGAATTATTCGCAACTCATGCATGGTCTAAAACTGGCCGGCCTGGATCTCGATCGCAAAGTTCTTGCCGATCTCGCCGTTCACCAGCCGGACTCGTTTGCAGCCGTAGTAGCACAGGCCAAGAGCGCTCTCGAAAACGAACAGAATAATAAGGCCGCCTAGTTCTCTGAAAGGAAATCACGATGAAATTCAACCGAATCGGCTTGTTCGCACTAACGTTTCTGCTCGGCAGCATCGTCGCATTTGCACAGGGTGCGAATGTGAATGGAACGTATGAGGGAATGGTGAAGATGCCAAACGGCGCTGAGCAGAAACTCTCGCTCGAGTTAAAAAGCGAGGGCAGCAAGGTGACGGGACGCGCGAAGCACGGCGACAGGACCATCGATATTACTGACGGAAAGTTTGAGAATGGAACGCTCACTCTGACGTTCGACACCAAAGAGCACACGTTCGTGGGTAAAGTTGATGGCGACAAGATCACGGGCGAAGCGGGTGATGGAGCGCAGAAGATTCCGATCGAACTCAAGAAGGTGACACCGGCCGCCGCACCTGCTCCTGCCACCGCTCCCGCCAATGGCGCCGTTAATCTTACCGGACAGTGGGAGGCCGTAGCGGATGCAAACGGGCAGCCGTTTCCATTCCTGCTAATCCTCAAAGTTGACGGCGAAACCGTCACCGGGAGCAGCAGCTCGCAACTCGGTGACTCGACCGTCAAGTCGGGAACCTGGAAAGACGGCAATCTTGTGTTTCAACTCGAAGGCCAGAATGGAACGATCTCGATGAGCGCGAAGGTCGTCGATGGAAAACTCTCCGGCGAGTTTGATTACTCGGGCCAGTTGCAGGGTAAGTGGGTTGCAGTTAAAAAGAATTGAGACATGATTCCAGGATGTAACAGGATTTACATGATGCATCCTGTGAATCATGAAAATCTTGTCATCCTGTCTAATGACTGATCAATCACCTGAAATTCAAATAGAAACCATCAACAAAGCGTTCGATCAGGAGTTCGAACGCTTTTTCCCCTTTATCGACAATCCAACTGCCCTAGACCTCGAACAAGCACTTGCTGAACAGCGTGCACTCGGGGAGGTGCGCACTCGGCATCTCGGAAAAAAGAGCGCCCTTGCGGCCACGAAAAAACTAATTGGTCGTGTTGCGCCAGAGGAGCGAGCTAGTTTTGGACAGCAGGTCCAGGCAGTCGAAGACAAGTTGCAAACTATGCTCGACCAGGTTGAGCTTAGTTTAGGAAATTACATCGAAGACGCACGTACTGCCCGTGAAAGCATCGACGTCACTTTACCGGGACGCCGGCCACGCTCAGGACATCGCCATCCAATCACTCTGCTGCGCGAGCGACTCGAAGATATTTTTGTCTCGCTCGGATATGCAATCGAAGACGGTCGCGAGATCGAAACTGACTTCTACAACTTCACCGCGCTGAACATTCCGGAGAACCACCCCGCGTGCGGAAAGGCTGATACGTTCTACACGACCGATGGCTTTGCTCTTCGTTCGCAAACGTCGACTGTGCAAATACACGCAATGCAGCGGCGTGGCGTGCCGGTTCGGATGATTGCACCGGGACGAGTATTTCGACGCGACACTCCGGATCCGACGCACAATCCGATGTTCTTCCAGGTTGAGGGACTGTGTGTCGACCGTGGCATCACGATGGCGCACTTGAAAGGCACGGTCGGTGAATTGCTCCGGCAGATGTTTGGCGCCGATACGGTCACGCGTTTCCGGCCATCGTATTTCCCGTTCACCGAACCGAGCGCTGAATTTGATTTCAGTTGCTTCAAATGCAAGGGCAGCGGCTGTCGCATCTGCAAAAACTCGGGTTGGATCGAGTTAGGTGGTTGCGGAATGGTGCATCCCAACGTGCTGCGCGTGGTTGGTGTCGATCCGCAGCAGTATTCGGGATTCGCTTTTGGTTTCGGCATCGATCGTATGTGCGGTTTGATGTACGAGCTCGACGACATACGTTTGCTTTTCGAAAACGATGTACGGTTCCTGGAAAAATTCGAGTAAAGCCATCCACAGATTACACAGATAAATGTTTATTAGTTATCACTGGCTTAAGGAGCTTACAGACACCAAACTCAGTCCGGCGGAGTTGAGGGACCGGCTGACGATGGTGGGTCTGGCGATTGATGCTGTCGACGAGCATGGCGCTGATGCTGTGTTGGACGTCGAAGTGCCTTCGAACCGGCCGGACTGTTTGTCGCACGTCGGCATCGCGCGCGAAGTAGCAGTGATCGAGCGCGGGAAGTTGAGGCTTCCAGCAGGTAAAGAACCAAGGACTGAAGGCCGCTCTTCGGATCTGACTTCAGTCGAGATTGCGGATCCGGATCTGTGCCCACGATATGCCGGGCGTCTCGTGCGTGGCGTCAAGATTGGTCCATCGCCCGATTGGCTCACCAAACGGCTCGAAGCGATCGGCCAGCGTCCCATCAATAACGTTGCCGACGTTACCAACTACGTACTTCACGAGCTGGGCCAGCCGTTGCACGCTTTCGATTTCGAAAAGCTGGGCGGGCGGCGCATTGTGGTGCGGCGTGCTACACCCGGTGAGAAACTCAAAACACTCGACGGCATCGAGCGAACGTTAACCAACGACATGCTCGTCATCGCCGACGCCGACAAGGCTGTTGCTCTCGCGGGAATCATGGGTGGTGAGGAGTCGGAGATCTCGAATCAGACCACCGACGTGCTGATCGAGAGCGGGTATTTCGATCCGAATTCCGTCAGACAGACTGCACGCAAGCTCGGAATGGATACAGAAGCGTCACGGAGATTCGAACGCGGCGCCGATCGCGAGGGCGTCCTGCGCGCCCAACAGCGCTGTGTCGATCTGATCTGCGAGCTTGCAGGAGGTGTTGCAACTGAAGACGCGATCGACGTGTATCCGAAGCCTTTGAGTGAACGAATTATCGACTTGCGCCCTGAACGCATTCGCGATCTTACTTCGCTCACTGTTGAAACTTACGAAATCATCCGCATACTCACTGGGCTCGGCTTTGAACGCGTCGGTGAATCCGAAGGTCGAATGACTTTCAGAGTTCCATCGTGGCGCATCGATGTCGAGCAGGAAGAGGATCTCGTCGAGGAAGTCGCGCGACATACCGGTTACGACAAGATCGGATCCGAACTGCCGCCGTCGAGCATGTCAGGGGAGTACCAGCCGAGTGAGATGCAGCAACGTTCTTTGCGACGCGCACTGAACGCCTGTGGCTTCGACGAAGCGATCAATTTCAGTTTCATTCAACAGGAATCGCGATTCGATCTGATCCCGTCGTTGGCTGGTCACGAAGGTGATCAGCCGCAGTTGGAAAATCCCATCATCGAGGATGCGGCATGGATGCGTTCGACGCTCCTGCCGGGTTTGCTGAGCTCTGTGCGGCACAATCTGAATCACGGCATTCGCGATGTGCGATTGTTTGAAATTGGGCGCATTTTCTCGCTTTCGAAGGCTGGCGAACTTCCCGACGAGACACTCGCACTCGGTATCGTAGCGACGGGCGGCGTGCTCCAAGAGGACAAAGCGCAAGCTGAACGCGAGCTCGACTTCTTCGATCTCAAAGGCGCACTGGAGGCCGGCATCGATTGGATGAATGTCGCTCCATTGAGTTTCACTCCGATGTCTTCGCGTCACTTGCGTGTGGGGCAAAGTGCCCTGATCAGCAGTAGCGATGGAAAACATCTGGGCACGATTGGCCGGCTCGCTGAGAGTGTCGCCGCGTCGTACAAGTTTCGACAACCGGTTTATGTAATGGAGTTGGATCTCACGGCGTTGTTGAGTGGTCCTGCGAAGGTGATTCAGTACTCGCCGCTTCCGAAGTATCCGTCTGTAATGAGAGATATCTCACTGCTTGTCGATCGCACTGTGTCACTTGCAGACATATTCGCAGTTGTTAACAAGCAACAGGTTGCGGAGTGTCGCAGCGTGAAGCTGGTTGGTACTTTCGAGGGCGGCAACATTCAAGCCTCAAAACGTTCTGTAACTCTGCGGCTGGAGTATCGTTCCGATGAGCGAACGCTACGTGATGAAGAAGTCGAAGAGTCTCACTCGCGTCTGACCGCGGCGTTGCTCGAGACGTTTGCTGCGGAGCAGCGGTAAAAATAAATCTTGCATGATCGCAAAATGAGTCTTGCGCTCACACGCGTGAAGGCGGATAATCGCCCTCGTTTCATAGTCCACACTTTCGGGAGACAAATTGATGGTAGGTCTGTCAGGCTTGGAAAAGTTTTCTCATCTAGAGGATAAGATCTATCGCACTATCGAGCTCACCAAGACGCTGCGCCAGGAAAAAGAGAATCTCGAAAAAGAACTCGCGTTAATTCATCGCGACATGGGCAATGTGCTCAATGAAAAAGAGCGACTCGAAAACCAGGTCGAGAA
>JBKPPU010000253.1:0-3195 GCA_046733695.1 Acidobacteriota bacterium | reverse complement strand
CTGCACCTGCGCCTTATTTATCAAAGCGCCCGTCGGATCTTTAACGACCACTTCGAGACTGGCATTGCTCTGGCCCAAACACGGACCAGCCACCAAAAGCAGAGCAATTAACACACTTATCGCCCGAGAATGTAGGGGAGTAACTCGCATCTTTTTATGTGCCTTTTTGTGGCTAAGTTCAGTGCTTGTCGAAATGATCGGCCTTGAACTGCGGATTCAACTGATACTTCGAGATCTCAAACTCCTCCGACACCTCGCTCTCAGTTAGAAACGTAAGCTTGTGCGGCAGCATGATGCCGTCGACTTTTTTGTGGTCAGTCAAACGAATGTAGAAATCTACTTCTTCGGGCACGGGCGGAGCTTCGGCGTGCATTTTCTTCTCCGCTTCTTCCTGGGCCTTCTTGAGATCTTCAGGTTTGGCGGCGCCGCCGGCCTGACGCGTCATCGTCATCACGCGCGGTTTGGGTCCGCGATAGCTGAGCAGCAGAGGCAAGTGACTCTTCTGATCGAAGAAAACACGAACCGAAAAATTATCAGGACCACTGACGTCGATCACGTCCGCTTTCGCGTCTTCCACGTCTGACTCGCCTGCATACTTGTATTCAACTGCGAGTGACGGTGGAGGCGTTAGGATCATGGCGAGCAGATAACGTGAAAACTCGGCGTTGTAGATCCTTCGTTGCATCGCTTCCATCTGTTCCGGCGAAGCTTGTTGCCCGCCTGGTCCAGCTATACGAAAAATCATTCCCCCTCCGCCCCCACTGTTTCCGCTCCATGCTTTATCGCCATTGAGCGCACGCGTATTGATCAGTGCGGTACTCATCCCACCTGCATTCATCGCGTCTTCGACGAGGTATTTGTTGGGAAGTAGGATGCTGATTTCCCGATCGCCGCCCATCTGGCGTTCACCGAACACACGACGATATTGCCCCGTGATCTCCAGTGATTGGATCTTTTGTAACTGTTCTTCGCCACCGATTGCCCGGCGGGCTTGTTTGAGAATTTCCTGGGCGCGCGCGTCGTCGGCGAAGGCCACCGCCGCGCTGGATAGAATCAGGGTTAGGATTAGGAGAAGTTTGCTCATGTTGGGTATTCACATGAGCAAGTAAGAAAGTTCCAACAAAATCCTGCGAAATGTTTGAACAGTCTTTGAATTGTCAGTAGAGTAGCCGTGTGAACCTACCTAACGCGTTAACTCTGCTGCGGATTTTCATCGTGCCGCTGCTGGTGGTTGTGCTCCTGACGCCTTTCTCCGAAGACTGGCTGGGCGTTCCGCGACACGTGTTGGGTGTAGTGATGTTTTTAGGAGCAGCGCTGACCGATTATTTCGATGGTCACATCGCGCGCAGTCGCGGTCAGGTCACGAGACTCGGTCAACTACTCGATCCCATAGCCGACAAACTGCTCATCTCCGCGGCGCTAATCTCACTAGTCGAGAACCAGCTTGCGCCCGCGTGGGCAGTAGTGATCATTATCGGCCGAGAGTTCGCAGTTACAGGTTTACGCTCGATTGCAGCAGTCGATGGAATCGTTATCTCAGCGTCGAAGATGGGAAAATTCAAGATGCTGGCCCAGGTGATCACCGTCGCGCTACTCATCGCCTCGAGTGTCGCGGGAAAACCTCCGGTCGCAAACTTCGGCAAACCATTTCCAGCAATCGAGTTCTGGTCCGTGCCGGAGCTGCGCACGGCCTGGCAACACCTGATTGGCGATGGTCCAACTACCGGCACTGACTGGCAAGTATTGCTTTACACCGCGGGCAGGGCACTGCTGTGGCTCGTCGTGATCTCGGCGTGTACTTCAATGTACGGGTATTTCAGCAGTTTTTACCGCGGATTTGCGCGGATAAACGCGGATGAGAAAAATCTGCGTATATCCGCGTGAATCCGCGTTCTAAATATCTCTTTACTGAATCTCGACCCAGTCGCCGGTGTGCACTTCACCGGTCACGCGCGTGATAATCGCCGTTGCGGTTCTTGTCTGAACGTCAATCACAACCAATTCACCCACAATCTTGCGGGGCATCAGCGGTCGATGGTCCTTAACTTCCTTCGAGGTGATCGGCCGGTGACGATAGCGACCTTCCGAGTTTATGAAGCCGGTGGAGTCTTTCGCGCGCGATCCCATACTTGAAATGCCGCCGCCACGAAAACGATCGCTCTGAAAACCGGTAGCACGATTGCGGGCCATCTCTTCGTTATCGACGCGTGTCAGGTTCCCAGTGCCTAGCGGGCGATAGATCGTCAGGTAGTCTCCGGCCTTGATGTGGTCCTCGCCTCCGAGATCGATATAGACAACGTCGTTGCGCGTCACCATCTCGCGGCTGTCTTTTGCCATCATCAGGCGGCCGGTTTGCTTGCCGGTTGGGTCGGCATAATGATCCAACTCACCAGCGCGCGCTTGCGGAGATTCGCGGTCCGGGATTGGTGCGAGAAGATCGCCGAGCAGAGCAATGTCACAGGTGAAGGTGATCTTAGCCAGGGACGTGTTCTCACGAACTTTGAAGACCTGAAGCTGGCCTACGTCTTGCACGTATATGCCCAAAAATCCCTTTTTCTCTTTGTGAACGCCCTTAACCGTGCCGCGGGGACGGATAATTTGGAAGGTCTGTCCTTCTTTAATACCTTGTTGTGACCCCTCATTCAGATAAACAACGTCGCCATCGGAATACGTGCGCTGTTCCTGTTCTTCCTGAGCGCCTACGATTTCCGGCATGTGCGGCAGTTTTTGATAGCGGATGTACCCGGCACAGAACAGAGTTGAGTCACCCGCGACAGTGGCTGGCGGCGCGGCCGCAGGCGGAGTAAGTACGGGCGTGGGGGCCGGCGACTGTGCCTGAGTGGCAAGTGCAAGCGCCAGGAGGCAGACGAGGGACAACAGCGACGTTTTCAAGTATCCAAACCGTGACATTTCGGGTCTCCTTTGGTGTCCTTATATGAAAGGGATCGGGGCGAAGTGGCGATATCCTAAGGGCGTGAGGCATCTTCATCCTACTTCGCTGCATCAATTCGGGTCAACAAAAATCCATCCACAGATTACACAGATGCGTAACCACTGCAGCGACTTGCGTTTTTGAAACCCGCTTGGTAGTATCCGCATTTTGTCGGAATACGCTATTTATACTCTATAGCGGGCCGGCGTAGCTCAGTTGGTAGAGCATCTGATTTGTAATCAGAGGGTCGGGGGTTCAAGTCC
>JBKPPU010000252.1:0-24818 GCA_046733695.1 Acidobacteriota bacterium | reverse complement strand
CTGATTACGAAATCCGAATCGACCTCGAGAAAAGCAAAGCTATCGGTGCGTAGCCGTCAATCGGTGTTTGTCTGTGGCTCTTTTAGTTCGCAACCTGAGCGAATGCGGTCCATCACCTTTGTTACCAGCGGCTCAGCGATCGGCTCAGGGTATTCGAACGATCCACTTTCAGTGATGATGCGGAGCGTCTTGCGCGTCGAATCATAAAGCACCTGACATGTACTGCAGTGGGCCAGATGAGCTTCAAGGTGCTCGCGAATCTCACTCGCTACGTCTTCGTCGAGAAGGTTGCCCAACTCGCTGATAAAATCCCGGCAGCTAATCATGATTTACCGCGCCAGTTTTTGAAAAATATTGGACCATTGATTCGCGCAGCATCAAACGTCCTCGCAAAACGCACGCTTTGAGCCCAGGAATGCTAAGGCCCAACGCTGCCGCGGCTTCTTCAGTCGAAAGTTCTTCCAAATCTCGAAGCATCAGCGCAACTCGATACTTACCCGGCAACTTCATTACTTCCTTTTCGACCAGTCTCCGGAGCTCTTCACGCGAATAAAAGTCCTCCGGAGTCTCGGTCCAAGCCTGGATGTTTCGTGGCCTGAATTCTTCATCCTCTTCATCAAGTCTGTCAAATTCTTTTCGGCTTCTTACTCGTTGGAGTCCAGTGTTAATAGCTATCCGGACCAGCCAGGTAGAGAACCTCGAACGTCCCTCGAAATTCGGTAAATGCTGAAAAGCCTTGAAGAATGCGTCTTGCAATGCATCTTCAGCTTCCTCTGGACTACCAACAATGCCGAGCAAGCTGCGGTAAACTCGACGCCCGTGCTTTCGAACTAATTCTTCGAATGCATCTGTTTCCCCGTTGCGTACTCGCCCCACAATCTCAAAGTCGGGATCATCAGACACAAATTCGTCTGGCAACTCCGGCTCTAGTATTTGACGCCCCGAAACGACGGGCGGATTCACTTCTTTTAAAGGAAATACTACCCGCGGTTTGAAGTCTGATTCAGTACCCAGGCCCATTTGAATACTGTTTAGGAATTGAGTCAGCCCAACCATCAATACGGCTTCTAATATTTGTTCATCATTGAAATTCGACTTGCGCAACGACTCCACATCTGAATCTGTAAAGGAGTGCGGACTGGAGGCCAGCTTTCGAGCGAAGTCGAGTAAAGCAATATCGGACTCCGGCAGATTTGCCTCGCGATGATCAATCGCTACCTGTTGAGACTGTTCAGGTTTTACACCCAGGAACTGCAATGTTTGACAATGCAGGGCAGGAAAGTATGAGTTGTTGTTCTCGGCCGATACAGCAAGCAGAATGAATTCTTTCTGTACGCGGCTTAAGGCGCCTTTATTAAATAGAAGCTGGTCCAGAATTCGGACCTGTGCATCCACAAGATCGGGCCTGATCATTTGCGCACGATAGATCCTGGGCGCCAATCCGAAGTTTCGTTTCAGCGTCGTCAAACTTTGCGTGTTTAGAGGATCATCGACTTCAGGGAGAAAGCCCACTGCAATTCTCCAGGAAGAATTCTCAAACCCCGCGAAGCATACTCCACTCCTCAAACCCTCGCCAGCCCGATTTCGAGTAGCTGAAAATTTCTGCATCCCGATCACAACCCTCGCGTCTAATGATTCAGAGAGACCCAGTCAAGCTCGGTTCCAAACACAGTTAAGCACTTCAATTCCGGAGGGCGAGGTATTGCAAACCACCACGGACACACAGCAAGGACTCGATCCAAACAATTGGTTGGATTGTCACGGCGACTATCTTTATCGATATGCGCTCGTGCGTGTCCGAGAAGCAGTGCTGGCCGAGGATTTGTTGCAGGAGACTTTGCTGGCAGCCGTCAGGTCTTATCAAGCGCACGCGGGTCGCAGCTCTGAACTGACCTGGTTGGTAGGAATCATGAAACACAAGGTGATCGATTACTTCCGTCGTCTGGCGAGAAATCCACAATTCCAACTCAGTCCAGAAGATAACGACAGCGAATGCTTCGAAGAGTGTGGACCATGGCAGGGTCACTGGCGCGAGGACCGAGCGCCCACTAGTTGGGCAGGCGACGCTGGCCAATGTTTGGAGTCGCGCGAGTTTTGGAAGACTTTTGAGTACTGCTTATCACAGTTGCCACAGCAGATGTCTATTGCATTCACCCTCAGAGAGATCGATGGCCTCACGTCAACTGAAATCTGTGAGATCTTAAATGTTACGCCGAACAATCTCTGGGTGCTGCTTCATCGCGGACGCAATAGACTGAGACACCTGCTTGAGCTTGAGTGGTTTCAAAAACACACGCCTTCTTCGCCTATCAATCGCACTTGGACACAGTCAGAACCACCTCGCGGTACCGGATGGGTACGCCGTAGGCTGCAATCAAAAAGAGCTGCGCACGCACCCACGCGCTACCGCGAGGTGGGTCTGACTGGGTCCAGGTAACACTGTAAGGATTCGTCTCCATCCCCGACCAACAGTTGGTTGCGAAATCTAATGAGGAGAAATCTAAATCATGTCCAATAAATTGAAAGTTGGTTTACTTGTCTTGATCGTTGCCGGTTTCGGCGCCTGGTATGCATTCAGGCCTGAGCGGCTTTTCATCAATCAAAAGGTAAACGAACAGTTCCCGACTGCATCAGCAGCAGCCAATAGTCAACTCGCGGCGGGAGTGTTTCACAGCGGTGCCCACGAAACCAAGGGCATGGCCGCAGTGTTTCAGCTCGCTGACGGGAAGAAGACCCTGCGTCTGACAAATTTCGCGACGTCGAATGGTCCTGACGTGCATGTTTACCTCGTCGCTGCTCAAGACGCCAAAGACAACGACGCAGTTAGGAAGGCAGACTTTGTAGACCTCGGCTCTTTGAAAGGAAATATCGGCGACCAGAATTATGACCTGCCGGCGAATGCAGATCTGGCGAAGTACCGCGCAGTCACGATCTGGTGCAAGCGTTTCAGTGTGAACTTCGGCACGGCGCCGTTGAACTCGTCAATGCAATCGATGAACGTTCAGTAAGTCCAAAGACGGAGTCCACCATGACCAGCAATAATCACTACGACGTAATCATCATCGGCACGGGCGCGGGCGGCGGCACGCTGGCTTACAGCCTCGCGTCCTCGGGCAAGAAGATCCTTCTCCTCGAGCGCGGCGATTACGTTCCGCGTGAGAAGGACAACTGGAGCACGCGAGCCGTCAATCTCGAAGCGAAATACAACACCAAAGAGGCGTGGCGCGACAATGAAGGCAAGGAGCTTCATCCGCACACAAATTATTTTGTTGGTGGTAACACGAAGTTCTACGGCGCAGCGCTCTTTCGTTTGCGAAAGGAAGACTTCGGTGAGATTCGACATCATGGCGGGATCTCTCCGGCCTGGCCGATTAGTTACGACGAGTTGGAGCCTTATTACACAAGGGCCGAGCATCTTTATCAGGTGCACGGCAATCGCGGTGAAGATCCGACCGACCCCTGGGCCAGCGCGCCTTACAAGTATGCGGCCGTTAGCCATGAACAACGCATTCAGCATCTTCATGACGATCTCGAACGGGCAGGTTTAAAGCCTTTTCACGTACCGTTGGGTATTCGAATCGACGAGGAGAATGCGCGGAAGAGTCTATGTATTCGCTGTAACACCTGCGACGGTCATCCCTGTTTGATTGGCGCCAAGTCCGATGCACAGACGATCTGTGTTGACCCGGCTCTCGAACACGAGAACGTCTCATTGATAACGAACGCAAAGGTCCTGCGCCTCGAAACCAACGGTAACGCTCGCGAAATCAGTAGGGTGATCGTCGATCGCAGCGGCGTTCGCGAGGAATATTCAGGCGACATCGTCGTTGTTTCGTGCGGCGCCGTGAATTCGGCTGCGTTGTTGTTGCGATCCGCAAATGACAGCCATCCAAACGGTCTTGCCAACGGTTCGGATGTTGTCGGTCGTCATTACATGGGCCACATCAATTCGGTGCTCATGGCCCTGTCAAAATGTCCTAATCCAACAGTCTTTCAAAAGACACTCGCAATCAATGACTTCTACTTCGGTTCCAGGGATTGGGACTACCCGATGGGCCACATCTCGTTCGTCGGCAAGCTCGATGCTGACACTTTGAAAGCGGGCGCGCCTGCGGTCGCTCCGGGATGGACGCTCGATCTAATGGCCAGGCATTCGCTGGATTTCTGGCTGACTTCCGAAGACTTACCCGACGCGGACAATCGCGTGACTGTTGATCGAGACGGTCAGATCCGCGTCAGTTACAAGCTGAACAATGTTGAAGGTCACGATCGCCTGAAGGCACAGTTGCAGAAAGCGATGAAGCAAACGAACTGCGACGTTCACGGGCACGAATGTCATCAGGGCTTGTTTGCGCGAAATCTTTACCTGGGCCAACGTCTCCCACTCGCCGCAGTTGCACACCAGAACGGCACCATCCGTTTTGGCGACGATCCAAAGACGTCCGCACTCGACCGTAATTGTAAAGCTCACGAGCTCGACAACCTCTACGTTGTTGATGCGAGCTTCTTCCCGTCGAGCGGCGCCGTGAATCCGGCGTTGACGATCATGGCCAATGCGTTGCGCGTGGGCGATCACTTGCTGGAGCGAATGAAATGAAGCGCACCAACGTAATTCTTCTACGTTTACTGCTTGCGCTGGGCATCTTTGCCCAGTACCTGCCGACGGACGCGCGGGCCTTCAACAGCGCGCGCGTCCCCCTCCTCGTCAGCGACGTCGCTGTTCCGGTGGTCGAGCAGGTCGGCGCAATCGGCATAACAGTTTCGGACATGGACACTGCGGTCGACTTCTATTCGCGAGTGCTCTCGTTCGAGAAAGTTTCGGACGTCGAGGTTACCGGCGAGGACTACGAGCGTCTTCAAGGTGTCTTTGGCTTGCGGATGCGCGTGGTGCGAATGCGGCTCGGCCATGAGTTCATTGAGTTAACGGAGTACCTGGCGCCAAAGGGCCGGCCCGTGCCGGTCGATTCACGCAGCAACGATCGTTGGTTTCAGCACATCGCGATCATCACCAGCGACATGGACAAAGCTTATGGACTGCTGCGACAGAACAAAGTCGAACACGCCTCGACTGGTCCACAGCGTCTGCCTGATTGGAACAAAAACGCCGGTGGTATCAAGGCTTTCTACTTTCGCGACCCTGATAAGCACTGGCTCGAGATTCTGCAATTTCCGGAAGGCAAGGGCGATCAGAAGTGGCAGCAGAAAGACAAACTTTTTCTGGGTATCGATCATACCGCGATCGTCGTCAGCGACACCGAAGCGAGTTTGAAGTTTTATCGAGACACACTCGGTCTGCATGTCGCCGGGACGAGCGAGAACTTCGGCACGGAGCAGGAACATCTCAACAACGTCTTCGGCGCAAGGTTACGCATTACGAGTCTTCGAGCCGGCAGCGGGGGGCCTGGCATCGAATTCCTCGAGTACCTTGCGCCCCGGGATGGGCGGCCTGCGCCTGCCGACGCGAGCGCGTCCGATCTGTTTCACTGGCAGACCACTCTGATTGTTAACACTGCTGACACGTTTGCGAAGCGACTGTTTACAGATAACTCACGCTTTGTGTCGCCCGGCGTCGTGACGCTAAACGACAAGAGTTTGGGATTCCGTAAAGGCCTATTAGCCCGCGATCCCGACGGCCACGTGATGGCACTCATTGAGCGATGAGGAACGTACTGTAGGGGTGGCCCTCCGTGGCCGCCCGGCGTGGAACTCGATCTTTTGCAACACAATCGGTCGGCTATTTCTCAAAGAGATCGATTCAACACCGGGCGGCCACGGAGGGCCGCCCCTACAGTACGTTCGACGAGGACTAATTCTATGACGGCAGAAGAGAAACGATTGGAAGACGCAACGCAACGCACAAAACACTGGAAACGTTGGGGCCCATATCTGAGCGAACGCTCGTGGGGCACAGTGCGCGAGGACTACAGTCCCTATGGCAACGCCTGGGATTACTTCCCGCACGACCACGCGCGATCCCGCGCCTATCGCTGGAACGAAGATGGAATTGCCGGCATCTCCGATCGTCACCAGAAGATCTGTTTCGCTATCGCACTGTGGAACGGTCGCGATCCCATTTTGAAAGAACGACTCTTTGGCTTAACTGGCAACGAGGGCAATCACGGCGAAGACGTCAAGGAATACTATTTTTACCTCGACTCAACTCCCACCCATTCGTACATGAAGTACCTGTACAAATACCCGCAAGCAGAGTTTCCATACGGCCAGTTGGTCACAGAGAATCGACAACGAGGAAAGCTTGCACCGGAGTTTGAGCTGATCGACAGCGGTGTCTTCAACGATGATCGTTATTTCGACGTCGTGGTGGAATATGCAAAAGCTGACGTCGACGACATCCTGGTGAAGCTCACTGCAACGAATCGAGGCCCTGAAGCAGCTTCGCTGAATCTGCTGCCCACAATCTGGTTTCGCAATACGTGGTCGTGGAACCAAAATGGAACAGCGAAACCATCTCTACGCAGTACGAGCGAAGGTGTCATCGAACTCAACCACGCGGATGTTGGCAAACGTTGGTTGTACTGTGACGGTGCGCCTGAGTTGCTCTTCACGGAAAACGATACCAACACGCAGCGTCTCTTCAACTTCACGAATGGATCACGTTATTTCAAAGACGGCATCAACGAATACATCGTTCATAGCAACCAGCAAGCAGTGCATCCCGAGCAGACGGGTACAAAAGCCGCCGCAAATTACAAGGTCGCTATTGCCTCGGGTGAAACTGCGACGATCCGGTTGCGCTTAACTGACCAGAACACAAACAGACAAGAGGCTTTCGCGAACTTTGAAAAGCTCTTTGGCGCGCGAGTTCACGAGGCCGATGAGTTCTATCAGACGGTCATGCCCTCATACCTTTCCGATGACGCGAGATTGGTGATGCGGCAGGCATTCGCCGGCATGCTCTGGTCCAAACAGTATTATCACTATGAGATCGGGCAGTGGCTTGACGGCGATCCCGCAACGCCCAAGCCTCCGGCAGAACGCGTGCGCGGTCGCAATCATGAGTGGAAACATCTGTACAACGCCGACGTTATATCGATGCCCGACAAGTGGGAGTATCCGTGGTATGCGGCGTGGGATCTTGCGTTTCATTGTGTGCCGCTGGCGTTGGTTGATTCAGAGTTCGCCAAGGAGCAACTCGTGTTGATGCTGCGCGAATGGTATATGCACCCCAACGGCCAGCTCCCGGCGTATGAGTGGGCACTTGGCGATGTGAATCCGCCGGTTCACGCCTGGGCCGCGTGGCGCGTTTACAAGATCGAGAAGAAGCGACGTGGAGCCGGGGACACAGTGTTCCTTAAGCGAGTCTTCCAAAAGCTGCTCTTGAATTTCACCTGGTGGGTCAACCGCAAAGATGCTGATGGAATGAACATTTTTCAGGGCGGCTTTCTCGGTCTGGATAACATCGGCGTTTTTGATCGCAGTGCACCGCTGCCGACCGGCGGACATCTCGCTCAATCCGACGGCACGAGTTGGATGGCGATGTATGCACTGAACCTTCTGGCAATCGCGATGGAACTCGCGAAAGAAGATCCGTCCTATGAAGATGTAGCCAGCAAGTTCTGGGAACACTTTCTCTACATCGCTCACGCGATGAATAACCGCGGCGACGACGAGATCAGATTGTGGGACGAGCAGGATGGCTTCTTCTACGACGTGCTGCACTTGCCCGAGGGCAAACCGTTTCCGATGAAGGTTCGCTCGATGGTCGGCTTGATTCCGTTGTTCGCTGTCGAAACACTTGAACCAGAACTGCTCGATCGTCTGCCCGATTTCAAACGGCGGATGGAGTGGTTCATCCAAAACCGCCCCGACCTCACGGCGAACGTTGCGTGCATGCGAACGCCGGGAAATGCCGAACGGCGTTTGCTCTCAATCGTCAGCCAGGATCAATTGCGAAGTGTCTTGCGATTGATGCTCGATGAGAATGAATTCCTTTCGCAATATGGCATTCGCGCAATCTCGCGTTTCCATAAGGACCACCCGTACATGCTGCAAGTAAACGGCACCCAGCATCGCGTGGATTATGAGCCGGCAGAATCGACCACAGGATTGTTCGGTGGCAATTCAAACTGGCGCGGCCCGATCTGGTTTCCGCTGAACTATCTATTGGTCGAGTCGCTGCAAAAATTTCACCACTATTTAGGCGAGGATTTCAGAGTTGAGTGTCCGGTTGGTTCTGGTCAGATGCTAACCCTTTGGGAAGTCGCCAGCGAAATTTCAAAACGTCTCTCACGCATTTTCCTGAAAGACGCTGATCAGCGACGGCCGGTTTTTGGCGCTGCGGAAAAATTTCAAGCTGATCCTAACTGGCGCGATCTGGTTCCCTTCCACGAATACTTCCATGGCGACAACGGCTCCGGCGTAGGCGCCAGCCACCAAACAGGCTGGACCGGCCTCGTCGCCAAACTACTTCAGCAAAGCGGTGAGTAGGCCACGGATGAAGCGGATTTGATCCGGATCCAATCCATGACATCCGTGGCTGATTACTTGTAAGGATTTATTTCGTGGCCCGACCAATGGGCATGAGAAACCAATGCGCAATCATCTTAGCAGGAGGCGATGGTACACGATTGCAGTCGATGACTCGTGCTATCAGTGGAGATAACCGTCCGAAGCAGTTCGTACCGGTCATCGGCCGCAGTACACTGCTGGACCAGACAAGACGACGAGTCGCATTATCAATTGAGCCCGACCGCACATTGATCGTTGTCACACAGAAGCATCGCCGGTTCTATGAGCCACTCGCACGCGAAGTCTCACCCAATCTGTTAGTCGAACAGCCCGTGAACAAGGGAACAGCGCCAGCGATTCTTTATGCCCTGCAGCGTGTCGCCAAAAGATCGCCAAAAGCAGTCGTGGCGTTGTTCCCTTCGGACCACTTCTTTGCTGATGACGAAGAATTCATGTCGCACATCGATGTCGCGATTGATGCCGTCAAGGTTCAACCGGAGACAGTGATGCTTCTCGGAATCACCCCAACCGCTCCAGAGACGGAATACGGATGGATCGAACCGGAGCCCTCTATTCTCTCGAGCGCACAAAAATCAATTACACGGGTGCGAAAGTTTTGGGAAAAGCCGAGTTTGAATCTGGCAACTTCCCTTATGCAGCGTGGCTGCTTGTGGAACAGTTTCGTAATGGTTGGGCGTGTAGACGCATTGCTGAAGATGACCAAAGCCGCTTTGCCGGAAATGCACGCAGCCTTTGAAGCAATCACGCCCACCTTCGAAACTGTTAATGAACAAGAAGCTCTCGCCGAACTCTATTCACACATCGAAGATTCGAACTTCTCACACCAGGTGCTTGCGGTGCGGCCAGAAGATCTAATGGTCATGAGAGTGGGAGACGTTGGCTGGAGCGACTTGGGCGAGCCTAATCGAGTGTTATCCACCCTCGCCCGCCTCGGAGTGCAATCAGAACTCGCAATGTCGGCAAGCTAAATAAAGGAATCATCATGAAAGCAATCGCAGTCAAACCCGGAAAACCAAATACGGTCCATTTGACAGAACTGCCGGCGCCAAAGGTCGGCGACATACCCAATGGACGAGGCGTGCTCGTGCGTGTCCTGCGCGTTGGCGTCGATGGAACAGACAAAGAGATCAATGCTGCCGAGTATGGCCAGGCGCCCCCGGGATACGACTTCCTGATCATCGGGCACGAGAGTTTTGGGCAAGTCGAAGCAGTTGGTCCAAACGTGACCGAGGTCAAGCCTGGCGACTACGTTGTCGCAACAGTGCGCCGCCCGGGGTCGAGTATTTACGACTTGATCGGCACGAACGACATGACGACCGACGATACATACTTCGAGCGCGGCATCAACCTGCGTCACGGTTACATGAGTGAGTACTACGTCGACGACGCTGAATTCATCGTGAAGATACCACGAGGTCTTAAAGACGTTGGCGTCTTGCTTGAACCTACAACCGTCGTTGAAAAAGGGATTGCTCAGGCATACGAGATTCAACGCCGGCTCAGAGTGTGGAAACCGAAGCGCGCGGCGGTCATGGGTGCGGGAACGATTGGTTTACTTGCGACTCTGGTCCTGCGACTCAAGGGATTGCAGGTGACAACGTTTGGCAAGACAGGAAAGCCTTATTTGAATTCCGATCTGATCGAGGCGATCGGCGCCACTTATCAATCGACGGAGGAGCTCTCGATTCTCGAAGGCGCAAAGAAGTACGGACCGTTTGACCTCGTCTTTGAAGCAACCGGTTTCTCACCGGTCGTTTTCGACAGCATGCAGGCACTCGGGAAAAACGGTGTGCTGGTGCTGTCGAGCGTCACTGGAGGCGATCGCAAAATCGAGATCCCGGCGGACAAAATCAATCTTGAATTCGTGCTTGGTAACAAAGTGATGGTTGGGACGGTAAATGCAAATCGCGAGTACTTCGAGATGGGCGTGAAAGATCTCGCTCAAGCGGAAGCGGAGTATCCGGGCTGGCTCTCTCGTTTACTGACCCATCCCGTCCGTGGCTTAGAAAACTATCAGGAGTTGTTTGCGAATCTTACGAACCCTAACGGCGCGATCAAGGTGTTCTGTGAAGTCGCCGAACTGTAATTACCCTGATTCATTTGACCCCAACGCGCCGATCGCGGCAGTCACCTTCACGATTGAAGAAGTCGTCGGCGATCTGGACCAGGCTGTGCTCACATGGATTGTTGTTGCCGCTGCCATAGCCGCTGCTATCGAGCGCGCCATATTAGACGCACATCCGGTTTTCACGATCACGAAAAATTACGGACTCGACCATGCCTCATCCTTACTTTCCTATGCAGCGGGCGCCGGCGGATTGTTTGCTCCGTCGCTATTCATTGGTGGAATGCTCGGTGGTGTCTTTGGTTATGTCGACACCATATTATTTCATCACAGCAGCGTCGATGTCGGTGCGTTTGCGTTGGTGGGTATGGGAGCTGTATTCGCGGGAATTGTTCGCGCTCCGATCACGTCCGTATTAATCATATTTGAAATGACGGGAAGCTATGGTCTGATCCTTCCTTTGATGATTTCAAACATGACTGCATTCGCACTGGCCCGCCACTTTCGACCGGTGCCAGTCTACGAAGCGCTCTTGCACCAGGATCGGATTTATCTGCCTCGAAAAGGTCGTCTGTCACATGCGCTTGAACAGCTTCGAGTAGGAAGCGCGATGACAACCAAACCGATCACACTTCCCGGTAATGCGTTGGTAACGGACGCCCTGCGACAGGCCGAAAACGACGAGTTCTCCACTTATCCTGTCGTCGATGATGATGCCGGGTTTATCGGCTTTGTAACTGAAGCTCGATTACGTCGTACCGTCGCCGAAGGTGGAGTTACTCAAAGAGTAAGTGCCATCGCGCAATCCTCACCTCACGTGTCGACCGTCCCGAACTGGCGACGTTGTAAGATGGAGATCCACTGCACGAATCTTTCCATGCTACTGCGTCACTCAACCACCGCAGCAAGATTCGCCAATACAAAGGCTTTATCATCACGAATTTTCACCGATCTAACGCCATATTGTAATGGTTAGCATCTGCAACTTCTGATAATCTGTCGCCTCCCTCTCTGTGACAACAAGTTTCCTCGCTAGTGGGTGGGGGAGCGGTGTATTCGTTGCCCTGAAGAACTCGTTAAGAGGAGGATCCAGCATGACTACTCAAACTCTTACTCGCCTGATCATCGCAGCTGTGACCGTGGGTTTGCTCATCGTGCTGCTCTTAGGTGGGCCAACTGCATCTGCTGCGAAGGCCGACAAAACTGCACCGACTACGCCAACCAACCTCGTCGTTACTGCAATTACTGATACCACTGTTGCTCTGAAGTGGAGTTCCTCAACAGACAACTCCGGCAAGTTCTCTTATCGAGTCAAAATCAATAAGCTGAATAGCCCATTCTCCAGCATGGAGCAGCCCGTAAGCCAGACGCAGGCCACCTACACTGCAACCTATCTATTGCCGAACAGCAGTTACAGTTTTGTTGTCTACGCCGTCGATGGAAGTGGCAACCGCTCGGGCGACAGTAATTCCGTTAACGCCAACACACCCCTGGGCGACACGACGCCACCGAGCGCTCCAGTCCTGCAAGCCACCGCGCTTGGGCCATCTCAGGTGCAGTTAACCTGGACCAAGTCGACGGATAACGTTCCTAACAATTGCTGCTCTTACAGCTTTAAAATGAACGGCAGTCCGCTGACACAAAACATCAACGCTGCCGCAGCACCGGCTGGCTACATATCAGTGATCATTCGCCACTTGCCGCCCGACACCAACAACGCATTCACCGTCACGGCGATCGACTACACGGGAGTTAATTCGTCGACCAGTAACAGCGCAAGTGCCCGAACATGGCCCAGCGTTGATACCACACCGCCTTCGGCTCCCACCAACCTGCACGTAATAACGCTTGATGACGGCGGCGGCGAAGCGTGGTTGGGATGGACACAATCAACCGATGATACTGACGCACCAAACAATATCGAGTATGAGATATATGTTAACGGCGTGTTGAGTCCCCTGCCGGTTTCGTCCGGAATTGACTTCGACTTCGTTTATACTCTGCCGCCGTGCGCGAACACGTTTACCATCAAGGCAGTTGATAAGACGGGCAACACATCACCGGCCAGTAATTCAGTGACCGTCAAGCTCGGGTCGTGTTAACGCAACTGTTACGAGTTTTCCGTACCAGCCCAGCGGAGCCGATTGTGACTGCGGCACGGACACATCGCGCTCCGTCCGATCTGTCCTTCACGAACGTCCAACAGTCGCAATGTTTCTTCCGCCGATGCTGCGGCACTCCACTTGTGGTGTGCGAATCACGGTTGACACTTCCGCTCGAATAGAACACTCTCCCTAAGTTCTACCTCAGTTGGACACAGTCAGAACCACCTCGCGGTAGCGGGTGGGTGCCGCGCAGCGTTTTTGATTGGAGCCTACGGCGTACCCACCCGCTACCGCGAGGTGGTTCTGACTGTATCCAAGTACAATGCATCTTTCCTCGGAGATGTCAGCTGAACTATGAAAAACAAACTGCACAAAGTTCTATCTCTGGCGCTAATCCTTGCGCTGTCGCTTGTGGCGTATGGACAACAACAATTCGACGTCATTATCCGAGGCGGCACTCTTTACGACGGAAGTGGTCGTGCGCCAGTCACAGCCGACGTTGGAATAAAGGGTGATCGAATCGCCGCCGTGGGAAATCTGAGCCGTGCTACCGCGCCTACTATCCTTGACGCCAAAGGTCTGGCCGTCGCGCCCGGCTTTATCAATATGCTCTCTCACTCCGAAACTTCCTGGTTTGAAGACAGCCGTTCGTTGAGTGAACTCCGGCAAGGTGTGACGACTCAGATCTTCGGCGAGAGTTCGATGGGGCCGCTCAACGATGAAATGAAACAGCGGCGTGCGGCGTCACAAGGCGATCTGAAGTTTAAGATCGAATGGACCACGCTGGCTGAGTATCTCAACTATCTCGAGAAACGAGGCGCGTCGCAGAATTTCGCATCGTTCATCGGCGCTCCGACGATCCGCGAATACGTCATCGGCCTGGAAGACAAACCTCCGACGCCCACACAATTGGACCAGATGCGCGAGCTGGTACGTCGTGAGATGGAGGCTGGCGCACTGGGTATCACTACAGCCTTGATCTATCCGCCCGCATTCTTTGCTAAGACCGACGAGCTCATCGAGTTGTGCAAGGTCGCCGCGAAGTACAAGGGTAAATACACAGCACACATGCGTAGTGAAGGAGCACAGTTGATCGAGGCCGTGCAGGAAACAATTCGTATCAGTCGTGAAGCTGGTCTGCCGGTAGAGATATACCATCTCAAGGCGTCAGGTGAAGCCAACTGGCCCAGGATGGATGAAGTAATCAAGATGATCGAGAACGCGCGGCGTCAGGGTGTCAAGATCACTGCGGACATGTACACGTATCCCGCAGGTGGAACTGGCCTTGATGCGTCGCTGCCGCCATGGGTCTTCGATGGAGGACCGCTCGCCGCTTATAAGCGTCTTCAGGATCCGGTAACACGTCAGAAAATCGCTGAGGCAGTTCGCACACCGACGAATGAGTGGGAAAATCTCTATCTCCTGGCTGGCACTCCAGATCGCATCCTACTGGCCAGCTTCCGGAACGATAAACTGAAGCCCCTTACGGGAAAGACTCTCGCCGAAGTTGCAAAGATGCGTGGTAAAGATCCAGTGGAGACGATCATGGATCTGCTGATTGAAGATCGCTCTCGCATCGGCACGATCTATTTCCTGATGAGTGAAGACAACATCAAGAAGCAGATTAAGCAGCCCTGGGTCTCATTCGGCTCTGACGCCGCGTCGATATCGGCCGAAGGTGTGTTTCTAAAATCCGCAGCGCATCCTCGCACTTACGGCAACTTCGCGCGTCTGCTCGGCAAGTACGTGCGCGATGAAAAGGTCATCTCGCTCACAGAAGCCGTGCATAGACTGACGAGCCTGCCTGCAACTAATCTGGGACTCAATCACCGCGGTCTCCTCCAACGCGGCATGTTCGCCGACGTCGTCATCTTCGATCCACAAACCATCGCCGACCGCGCGACCTTCGAAGATCCGCACCAGTATTCAGTCGGTGTCCGGGACGTCTTCGTGAACGGCCAACAGGTACTCAAGAACGGCGAGCACACCGGCGCCAAACCCGGACGAGCGCTGTGGGGACCGGGAAAGGTCGGCGGTAATTAGAGACCGATCGAGCTGGCGCTCTGATTACGGTTTCTGACTTTGAGGCAAGTTGGGCGACGGCGATGGTGATGGCGTTGATTTTATAAGGTCATTTGCGCGCCTTTGACAGTCATCGGCCTTTGCAGTATCGCCTTCGCTACCTCTCGTACGGAACACCTTCGCCATGTCTAGCAAGACATATCCTTCTTCACTTGGCGAGAGGCTGTGTGCAATGGTCATGGCGCTTTCAAAATAAGCGAGGGCAGTGTCCAGTAATTCGCGCGAAACGTAGACGTCGTTATAATAAATGTTCGCGATCCGCTTCACGACTTGCAACTGTAAACTGGGAGGCCTTTGTTTACTGAGGGTGTAGTCAAAATAGTGCCGGGCCTTATCGAGCTGTTTTTTATTAATAAGATAGTCCCCGATTCGCTGGACCGCTTCAACTTCACTTTGCCAGTTACTGATAATCGTATTGTCGTATTCGCGAGCTTCACGTAACGCAGTATCAAAGTTTGAAGCTGCCATCTCGTCGTTTTTCAGGTCCGAATAATGAATTCCAATTTGAGTCAGGGCACTGATCTTTTCCTGCGCTTGGTTTAGATGTTGACTTTCCTCAATGGCTTCTTTCAAGTAATTCTGGGCTTCAGTCAGTTTTCCCATCTGGTAGTTCAAGCCGACAAGAGAGTCGAGAATTTTGAAGAACTGATTATGATGTTTCTTTGAAAGTCTATACGCTAGTCTTGCTTTCTCTGTTATTTCGAGAGATGCCGGTCGATCTCCCGATAGCGCGTAAGTGATGCCGAGCGAATATAGACCATCTCCTATTTGTTGCAGCTCATCTGTAGTGTTGTTTTTTCTATCAAAGGCGGCGAAATAAAGCTGCCGAGACCGACTTGCAAGCTCAAGAACTCCGCGATTTTCGCCTGACAATGGAAAAAGCCGCTCGTTTACAAGATCATTTACTGTCCCTGCTTCGCAGATTAGATCGTTGGCTTTTTGACAGAGTTCAATCAAATCGGCTCGGCCTTTTGCTACGGCGGTCTCGTCTTTAATTCTTCTACTAGTTCCTATGAACAGCGTGAGTGCTTTAATCTCCGCTTTAACATTCGACGCTGAAGCATAAGCATGACGGGCTTTTCCAAAGAGAACGGCTTGCTTCTTAGGCGTTTCTTCATCATACCGCCTCGCTATAATTTCGGCGGCTGTCATCCACACCAGCCCTTCAATGTCTGGAAGCTTTTGGCTGCGCGCAAACTCAGCTACCGCCTCAAACTCCTTCATAGCGTTTTCAACTCCGATTTGACTTGGATCGCGAAACGAATAAATCGCGCGATTCGCTCTGCCCTGAGCCCTGCTCAATCGAATCATGGCCTGACTATTTACATCTCCAAGTTGTTGATAGATCTCGATGGCACGTTTATAAGCTTCCTCCGATCGTTTTGTCGTATCCGGTGAACCAAAAGACACATCTCGATAAAGGTCTCCGATTTTGCCCAGCGTCGCGGCTTGTCCGGCTGGTTCAAGGGACTGCGTAAGCGCCTCATCGAAAAGACTGTTGGCCTCATCAAATTGACGCATCTCCACATAAAGACGACCAGCATCAAAAAGTGCGGGAAGGAGCGATTCGGTATTGTTGTTCGTACGATAGTGATTCAGCACCTGATTAAACTTATCAATTGCTTCCGCACCTTGGCTGTAATTCCGAGACAAACGAAACGCATCGCGGTAAAGCTGTTCATTTCGCACCTCGTCTTGAGATTTTTTCAGTTCTAGGTTTGCGAGGTCTATTTGTCTGGCTCGTATCTCTGATTGTCGTTCAGCTCGATCAGCTCTAGCCTGCGTTTCATCAGCGACATGTTGGGTGTGATTGGCTGTGCGCTGCGCTGCTGCAGCCTTAGCATCATTATTATCGGCAGCAGCTTGCGCCAGTAGAGCTGCTGCTTTTGCAAAATCACCCTCGACCCTCAACCTGACACCGTCTTGCTTGTACTCCTCGCCTTCCTTCTTGTACCGTTCGCTCGCGGCGTTCAGCTCTCTTGACTTCAGGTAAAACACAGTTGCAGCTCCAATCGCGATTAAAGCAATAAGACAAACGGCTCCAAGTGCGATTGACACGCGTCTAAACAGCTTGGCACTCCTGGCCTCCTTTTCGGCTCGTGCTCGCTGCTGCTTTAATTCCTCCTGGTCCAAAATTTTCTGATACCGCTGCCGCCAATCCAGAATAGCCGGAGCTAGAACGTCGTGAAAGATTTCGTATCGCTCTATGCCCGGCTGAGTAATTGGACGTAGAATACGAACATCCGGTGCACTCAATTCATTCAAAGCTTGCCTCACGTCGGGTTCAGGTCGTTTCGCATATGACGCCAAATCCCCGACTCTGTGCGCGATCTTCATTCCGGTCGGTGTCACCAGGAAATGAAATATAGCAGCTGCAGTATCCCGATGAGGCCGGAGCCGATCAGTCTCCATAATCTTGTCGAGATGCGTGCGAACGACTTGAGTTGCGCGGCCAAGGGACTCATACGTTTTCAATCGCAATTTCAATTCGGCGTTGTTCGCTGTTGCTACACGGGACTCTTCTTCCCACAGACGTGTCAACACCACTTGGAGGAACGGCGTCTCAATTCCACGCGTTTGGTCCTCACGAATCCTGCTTCCCACTTTTCCCTGACCGGTTAGATCGAGCGTCACCTTACCCGTTTGCAGATCTTCAAGAAGGACATTAACCAGTCCGTCCTCGATGGCTGCCCTAGGCTGTTCTCCTGTTAACTGCTCGTTATATTTCTGCAACGGTTTTCGAATCGCCATCTCAGCCGAACGCCGACCGAGATGCTCGAGACGCAGCATGTTGTTCAAGAGATTCGGAATGCGTTTCTGAAACCTGTCTAATTTTCCGAGACCATCGTCGCGCATCGATAATAAGAAATTCGCATTGATGTCTGTGCGGTTGATGGTGCGCGCGAACGCGGCGTCGAACCTATCGATCTGCCGAGAAACAGGATGATAGAGAAAGTACTCTTCAAATTGATCCAGAATAAAAAAGAGCGAACCGCGAAATTGCCTGCCGCAAACAAACAGAAATTCATCAAGTTCAAGCGATAGGTCAGGTTCTGTCTGACCACCAAAGTCGATCGCCTTTATCACTTCTTGTTTCAAGGCGTTTTCAAAACCAGGATCTTGCCACTCTCGGAAAACAACTACCACCACACGCTTTGTCTCGCGTAATTCCGGGACTACACCGGCCAGCAACACCGAACTCTTGCCTACACCGCTCGCTCCATAGAAGATTGTGAGTGGCGCCGCAAATAGATTCGATATGATTACCTCACGATCCGTCTCACGGCCGAAGAAGAACTCACGGTCTTTTTCACCATACGGCTGAAGTCCTTTGTAAGGAGACTGACTCATTGTCCTTCCTCCTCCAACCCCTGGACAAACGCATTAATGTCCTTGTCAAAGATCCTGACTTTACGCGCGCGCCAAAGCGCATCTTCTAGTTCTGAGGGTCTGTATTGGATCGCCCAGGAAGTTACTTCGTCGCGATCGTTTCTGTTTACGTTATTTCTTTCGTCATCGCCGTTATCACTCTGATCATCGCCCACGGCTTTTGAATCGGCCGGCAGGACGTTGCGTAAGTTGCGCAACAACACTCGAAAATTCCAATCCGCCAATCCGTAACCAAGAAACAGAAAGTGTCGCTCGCGGAAATGCCGCATGAACTGAGCAGGCACTGCGCTCTGAGTAGTCATCCGAGACAGGAACTCAATGTAGTCTTCTTCTGTGATCACATAGCTGTCCAAGGTTTGCTGCTGCTGATCGACTGAGCCATGCATTTTGTAGATCACGTTAGTCGTGTTCAGGTCGATGCAAAGTTGGTTGGGTGGGATAGCTTCCGGTTCGAGCTCGCCATGCCGCCACCACAAAACTGAAGCGGCTATATCTTTAGAGTCCGTTGGATATACGACGAGATCGTAAGCCCGGCCAGCTTGTTGGAAAGCTCGTTCGAGCAAATCGTCATAATTCGTGGTCACCATTAAAAGAGGTGACCCGGGTTTCTCACCCTGGGCGACGTCCGCGTCAGATCGTCGAGCAATTTTGGCAAGGTAAGTGTGAATAGAAGCCGGTTCATATGCCCGGGCAAAGATATGCCTAAGTCGCGTACGCAACGTACTGCGAGCCACCGTATCGACAAAGTACGAAGCGACTTTTGCAAGATCGCCTCTCTCGCGAACATCCTGGGAAGGGTAACTTGCGCGGTGAGCTAGGTAACCAGACAGTTCGGCAGCGGTGGGTAGAAACGGGGCTTCCGGATCCTTCCACTGTTTATCAGATGGACGGGTACCAAAGTTGACTCCCGCGCCAAGGAATGGAACAACCTGGCCTTCGCGCAATGAGTCGACGATTTCTGGATAAGGGGGCTCTGGCATATTGATCTCCCAAGTCGAGTGGACCTGACGCTATTGTTCCTGCTCTTTCGAACTTTCTTACTAAATAATTGCATGGGAAGTAGCTGGAAAGACCCGGAACCCAATGCAGGGATAGTGAAGAACTCTCAATATCTAATGAAACTGGAGTGCACTGAAGACACGGCAACCATACTATGTTTTCAGTGTCGATTCAATATCCACTCGCAGAAACAACTTGAGGTCAAAAGATTTTTTTCGGGCGGAAGAAAAACATTACGGGTCACGTTCTGCTAACCTCGACAATGAACGGATATTCTCCGGTTGCAACAAACTCACGCCTTGGTTATTGTGTCGGCCGCAGCATCTCTAAGCCACCCTCACAGTCTTGCGGCCAAGCGACACTCTGGAGTTGAACTAACAACTTAAGAACAGGAGTACTTTCACACAATGAAAATCGTCGGGATCCTCGGGATACTTGCATTTCTGCTTGGCGGTCTGATTTTTCTGATTGGCTTGATCGTCTGCATTAACACCTACACGTCAGACTACGCCTCTTCCACATGCGAGCAAGCGGCACGAGATCGCGAAAAATTCAGTGAAGCCAAAACATTGTGCGGGAGTGTTACCTCCGACTGTTACAAACAAGCAACGATCGGTCTAACGTCACAAGCCGATTGCGACTACAAAACAGAATACATGCAAAAGCAGATGCTCATGGGTATTGTCCCGGCAGTCCTCGGGGGCATAATTGCGTTTGTGGGCTTACTTATGGGAGTCGGCGGATTTTTCTTTGGTCGACGAAAAAAATCGGCGGCGGCGTCATGACATTAATTTGATCGAAGCCCAAGCGGGCTCTAGCCATCGACGATAAAAGCATACTCTTCGCTTGTTCCTCCGGCGCCACGATCGTCGATACCGGTCAACCTTACCTGATATTGTCCACGACTGATGAGACGTGCCCGGAACCTTAGTCGAATTTCATATCGACCGTTATTCTCAGCTTGCAAGTTCGGTATTGTGAACGCCTCGTCACCACCTACGCGGCGAATTTCGGCATGGTACGTCGGGTAAAGTTCTTTTTGGATCCATGGCAGATGTAATTCGACAATTGCAGTCGCTGCGGCAGGCCGCTTCAGTACGATCTGGGGCGCTGTGCTTCTTACAGCACCAGGGGAGAGATTCAAGGAAAACATCTGCTCCGGAACTTCTCGCAGACTCGCTGGACTATTCAACTGAGCCAGCTCCTGCTTTAATGCGGCGCGTTTCATTCGGCTGTTCAACCAAACTCCGCCAACAATGACCGCTATCATCGCCGCCACTGCGATCGGAATGATAAACGCCGGCCTCAGTCGCAGACGGCTCCAGATGGAGGGCTTATCGTGAACCGTTTGAGCCGATGCGTTTTGCCGGAGAGCCCAGTCTTTTATAGCTTTGGTGATTCTGAGTTGTTGCAGTTGTGCGGCTGTTTGACCATACCGGAAGAGGAATTTCTCTCTATCATCGGTAGTGAGACTGTCCTCTAAATAGTCTTCAATCAGCTCCTGCTCAACGACTAAGACCTTCTCTCGCGCTTCGGGATCCGTCAAAAACAGACTCTCGATCCGCGCACTTTCTTCGTCCCCAACTTTGCCTAATAGGAACTCACGCAATAAGGCGTCAGTCAGTATTTCTTCTCTCACGTTAAATTCTCCGCACGCGACCATTCCACTTACAATGAAATTTCATGCAATCCGTTTCATTGTCGTTTCCGCTTCAGGCAGCGCTGAATACATTCCGCGAGGGATTCGCGAATACGAAAGACTCTAACTCTCAGTGTTTCCACAGTTATTCCGAATTTCTGGGCCAGTTCGTTGCGATGATCGATCTTGGCCTGCTTCTCTTTGGCGTAGTAACCCAGGATCAACTCACGCTTATCAGGACCAAGCTTTAGCAGACATTGTTGTAAACATTCTTCGATATCGGCAGTTTCATCTTCAGTTTCGATTTGCGTTGGTACTGGTAGATCGATGCCCTCTAACGAAAGTTGAGATTTGATCTTTTTATTGTTTTCTTTGATGAGGTTGTTGGCTACTGCACGAAAGTAAAGCCGCGGATCACCTTCGTAGGTTGGCCTTACAGCGTGGACCTTTTTGGCGACCCGGTCAAACGTTTCATCAGTCATTCCCTCCGGATCGGCACACCGGCCCCACATGAACATTTTCGCGAGGTCATGACGAAGCTGAACATACATGGCCGCAGCCACATCGCGATCCGCATTGAGCCAGGCGAGAATCTCCTCGAAGCTTTCGGGTGGGATTTCCGAATCTCGAGCCATTTCTGCGTCTGTCCATTCACAGTTGATCGGGGTGTCGCTGCTTTCGTATTCGAAATAGTATCAGACCACCCACGATCAGTATTAACAAACAGAGCAGTATAGAACGTGGTCCAAGCCAGGAATAGCGGTTAACGACAATTTTATTGGCGTACTCGCCCTGCAACTCGAAGCCGGCCCAGTAGTAAGGCGCGTTCCACTGCTTATCTCGCATCATCTTCAGTTTTGCAGCACGAAGTGCGGCGGCCGGCGGCATGCCCTTCAGCAACATCAGTTCATAGAAGTCAGCCATCAAAACGGCGGTCGCACGATCGTCAACCTTCCACAGACTCGCAACCACGCTCTTCGAACCGGCTGCCATGAAGCCGTGTGCAAGGCCGACCAGACCTTCGCCCTTTATCTCTTTGCCCAGGGCGGTCTGACACGCACTCAAAACAGTCAACTCCGCGGAAAGCTCCAAACTGTAGATGTCGTGCAGTGGCATTAAACCATTCGTCTTCACTCTATTGCGATCTGTGGTGGTGAAAACGAGTCCCGACAACTCCGGGTGCTCGCTATTGAGAAATCCATGAGTTGCAAAATGGACGATCTGATATTGGCCCACGTCGGAACTCATGGCAGCTTCCCGGCTGGCATTAAAGCCCTTGGCGACCATCGTCGTGCCCCAGGGTGCAATGCTCGAGATTGCGTCAGCCTCTTCTGACGCGTGAGCAAGGCGGACGAGCGCGCCGTCGCGAATAAGTATCGCAGGTGTGTGAGGAGAGGTTTGGGTATCAATATCTTCGTTTGCTGCCTTTGCAACGGCCGCTTCAGTCGGTCCGCTCAGGATGCGATCGTCACTGGCACTGAAAACAGGATCGGCTAACACAGCAAGAAGTTTGCTGGTCGAATTCGGGTGATGACGCGCTGAGCGGATCGCGATAAGAGTCGAAATGGAAGGCAGTACGACGACTTCATTTGTTTCCAGTATTGGGACGGGGGACGCATTCGGCAGCACGAGCGCATCGAAGGGGATGTACTGCAAAGCGCCTTCGGTAACAACTAGCAATCTTCTATTTCCAAGCTGGCCCAGGACCGGACCGAGAAGCATGTTCCCCAGCTTGCTTCGTATTTCGAGATCTCGACGATCGGCAGCGTCAAGATTGTTTCGATCTTCGATCGTTCCCTGTCGAGCGGTCAATAACTTGTAGCATTCACGCGCGGCATCTTCAATGGTCTTGCGACCGGGCAATTCGTAAGTTTGGAATGAGTTGGCAGTAACTGCCCACAAATAACTGCGTTCATCGCCTAACGAGTATTCCAACAGCATCGTATTGCTATCTCGTAGTTCATTCTGGATCTGTTCCAATGTGACCGGCGCAGTCCGTTCGAGAGATGCGAGACGAGGATTTCTTTGTCTCAACTGAGCTTCAACGTCCTGATAATCGGCCTTCAGTCCGGACAAATCATTCTCAACCTCCGAAAGTTCGGCTGAATTTTTACCGCTCAGTAAGAGATCCATTCTGTACTGGGCCTGCAAACGAATCTGCCCGCGCAACGTTCGTTCTTGATCGAGAAGTTCCTTCGCGGCCCCTTCACGAATATTGGCACGCGACTCGTTGACCAGATCGAGCAGTAACCGAGATCGATTCTTGTCGCTAACGAGAAGGGCTTGTGCAGCAAACCCCTGGCCGGGGTGCAGTTTCTCCAGTTGCGTCAGAATCTCTTTGCACAACTCGTAATGCTTTTGTACTCCTGAAAAGTATGAAGCGCGAAATTCCGGACTGCGAACGCTGGAACGCAAGTCTTCGATAAGCTCGAGCGATTGCTGAATAAAAGAATATGCGGTGTCAACCGCGCCGAGCTTCAGGTTGGCGCGTGCGAGGTTATAAAGCGTAGCGCTCCGAATGTCTTCATCTCCGACCTTCTCACTCAAGGGAAGAGCACGACTGTATAACCCTAACGCTTTTTTCTGCTGTCCGCGCTGAAGTAAAAGATCTCCGTACGAGTTCAACGTCGTCGCTTGTCCACGAAGATCATTGATGTGTTCGAAAAAACCCAGGATTTTTTGGTATTGAGCTGCAGCTCGTTCATGAAGGCCCTGCTTGACGTAGATCGTGGCGATCGCGTTAAGCGCGAATCCCTCCGTACGCACCTTTCCGGCAGCACGACTTACCCTCACACAACGATCGTAGTAAGCATGTGCTTGCTCGAAACGTCCGGCGAGATCGTGCGCTTTGGCTATCTTAAATGACGACGTCGAGATGCCATCTGCGGCAGCTAGATCTTCAAAGATCCGCAAAGCTTGTTCGTAACTATTCAGTGCCAATGATTGATCGCCGAGAAACTGGTATCCCTGGCCGAGCCCATTAAGCGCGATCGCTTCACTATATCGATCCCCAATCTCCTGAAAAATCTTCAAAGCCTCTCTGTGAAATGCGACCGCTTTTTCGTTATCCTGCGAACTATTCCAGATTCCCAGAGCTATCCGGGTCAGTCCTTCGCCCGCCTTGTTGTTTATTTCTTTATAAAGTTCACTGGCGCGCGAAATTTCCTTCAACGCTTTCTCCCGATCACCCACACCTCCAGCTATGTAACCCAGGAAAAGGTGGGCCTTTGCTTCATTTTTGCTATCATTCGTAAACTTCTTGAGTGCGTCCCCGAATTGCCTCGACGACTTCAAAAAGTCTCCTTTCGCGTAACTAACTTCAGCCTGGTTACTAAGTGCCTCGCCATAAGCATTGGTCGCGAGCGAATTTCGCTCAGCCTCATGATCTTCGAAAAGCTCCAGTGCCTGCGTGAGCTGTTTCTCCGCAAGGTCGTTACGGCCAAGGTAAGACTGGACAAGCGCGCCCTGACTTAGCGCCTGAGCCTTTGCCAGCCAGTTACGTCCCTTCTCCGCAAGGACAAGGGCATTTTGATAACGCCTGAGAGCTTCCGGATACTCACCAAGACGAAAGTAGACATCTGCCGATTGCCGCGTCGCGTTTGAAGCATTCGCGAAATCGGAGATGGATAACCAGATTAGGGCCGCCCGGTCATATTGTGTGATCGCTTGTCGAAATGAATTCTGCGTCCAGTCGTCGCAGAGCCGATCAGCACGAGCGATCGTCTGTCTCGCCTCATTGTCCTTAGGCGACGCTTCGGCGGCAGACGACACAACACAGAAAAGGACTAACAATGCGCTTAGGAATGCGTCTGTTCTGAGGTTGCTTCTGTGTGCTGGTAGCATTTGAGCGCAGTTTCCTTTAGCGGAAACTAAGAATCGTGAGAACCGGGTCACGGAGAGCTATCACGGGTAAGTGGGGCTCTTAGACTCATCACTCTATTACCACGTATGTTGTGCAGATTCAACGTGATTTCCCTGGAGTGCGGCGGCCGTGCCCCGCCTTTGCGGTCGTCTGGCACGATCCTTAACATATCGGCGCCGGGCCGCG
>JBKPPU010000251.1:0-6580 GCA_046733695.1 Acidobacteriota bacterium | reverse complement strand
GGCAGTTGTTTTGCGCGGATCGTGGCGGGCAAGCCGGCCAGGAAGGTGTGTAATGGCGTTGGTGGATAGTCGGCGTTGAATAGTTCGCGTAATTCGTCATAAAGCGGCCCGGAACCAGTCATCACGGCAACGTGCTGGGCCACACGCAGCAAATCGAGTGGATACGCGATGCGATGTTTCGTTTGGCAGTTTGGGCATTCGACCTCCTGGCCTTCCGATGAGTACTGGAAGTCGTCAGCTAAAAGTTTGGCCAACTCGCCACCGCTGGGCAGGACCTTACCATGTTCGAATTGGCTACCTTCCTGTCGACCGCACAAATTGACTCCCGCACCAAGGAAGGGCACGAGGCGTCCATCTGTGATGCCTTTCAAAACCATCTTGTAATGTGCCTCGAGGGGATCGGGATCGCTCATGGGTGGGTTCCGTCCTTTCGTCAACGGATAGGTACCAGGCTTCTTCGTCAGGCAGAGAACAGAGGTTGTACTCCGTGAAAATCCCGTGGCTCAAATCTTCCTTCGGTGCTACACTACAACGTCTCTTCCCCCTAAACCAATCTAAAAGAGAATCGGACTTCGACCTTTTAACCCGAAGGAAGGTCTCAGATGGATGTCCCCCAGTTTATCGCCGGCAGATTTAGAATAGAGCGCGAAATCGGCACAGGTGGGATGGGTGCGGTCTACCTGGCCACGCATCTCGGTCTGGAGCGGCCTGTCGCGGTCAAGATTATCAGGCGTGAATTCGCCGGTGACGCCGACGTCGCCGACCGATTCCTCCGCGAGGCGCGCACGATGGCGAAGTTGCGCCATCCGAACGCCGCGATGATTTTCGACGCTGGGAATCTGCCTGACGGGCGACACTTCATCGTGATGGAGTTCGTCGAAGGCGAAACACTCTCGCAGGCGCTGGCCCGCGAGGGGCGGTTCTCTTTTTCGAAAGCAGTCGGCATCGCGACGCAGATCTGCGACGTTCTCGAAGAAGCACACCGCCTCGGGATCGTGCATCGCGACTTGAAACCCTCGAACATCCTGCTCGGCAAGCGTGGTGTTTGTGTGCTCGACTTCGGGGTCGCGAAAGTTCTCGCGTCATCAGCTGAATCCACTGCGACACACGCCAGCACCGGCTCAGGTCAACTTGTTGGCACGCCGCGTTATATGTCGCCCGAGCAGTGTTTGGGGCAACGCGTTGGCGCGCGCAGCGATCTTTACAGTCTCGGCGTGTTGGTTTACGAAATGCTCGCCGGACGGACACCGTTCGTCGATCCACTGCAATCCGCTCTGTTAGTGAAACAGGCGACAGCGCCCGCCCCGCCTTTGCCGAGACTCAGGCAGGACGTTCCGCGCTCGCTCGCACTCGCGGTTCACTCCTTGCTTGCCAAACGTCCCGAAGATCGTCCGCGGACTGCAGCAATGGCAAAAATGTTATTGGAACGGAGCCTGGTGCGGACCGACACTGTTCCCGACATGGAGCCATTATCAGCAATGGTCGCGGCGGCTGATGCGGGACGCAGTCTTGTTTTTCGCGTTGGTGCACCACTGATTTTGGTGACGACTTTTGGCGCGTTGCTCGCGTGGGGATACACGGGAGAGAGTGCGCCTGAGCCGCGACTTCCGACTAAGGCTCTTCCCGTCGCGGCGTCGCAGGTCAACATGCAGCCGGTTTCCTGGCGCGCCGAAATGGCTCCGTCTGGAGGTGTAGCCGCTACACGTGAAAATCCGGCGCCAATCGAACAGTTATCACTCGAGCAGGCGCGCAGAATCGCCGCGAAGTTTGCTCGTGGATCGATTGGAGATTTAGAAATCGTCGACACTGACTCGGGACCGGCCATTGTGGTTGTGAACAGTCAACGAAAAGCAGGCACAACTAATTTCCTCTTACTTCAGAAACGCGATGGTAAGTTCCGGCCAACCTCTCAGGGCAAACTCGACGGGCAGGGGTTTACTCATGCGAGTTGGAGCGCTGAGCTCGTCGATGCGGACGAAGATGGATATCAGGAATTGCTGTTTAGCGGAAAGGATTCCACCGAGAACCGAAGCCTGAGACGGTTGATTTTGTTCGTGCCGAACGATCGACGCACCTATTCAATGCAGATGACGGGCGAAACTACCCCACGCGGCACCCCGCGAATACAATGGTTATCCAACGCGGCAGGAACGGAAGCCGCAGTTTATCGAACAGCCCTCCGCCAAAAAGCACGCGCGATTGTGAGCAAAAAGAAATAGGTCCTATACGTCATATAGGACCTATACTGCCCCTAAAAGCTCCCCTCCTGTACAATTTTCAACTGGCAAGATAACCTTTTCCCCTCGACTAACATCAATTTCCAGCATATGGAGTTATCAGTGAAACGTCGCTCGCTTGTCTTTTTACTTCTTTTAACTTTGCTGTCGCCGTCCACGCTGTCGGCTCGCATTCTGCCGCAGCAGCGTGCCGCAAAGCCCACGACTGCAGCTCCGGCTGCCGCTGCACCGGCGCGTCTACCGGAAGCGAAGATCTTTAGTCAGGTGCTTTCCAACGGTTTGGAAGTCATTATTCTCGAAGATCACTCAATCCCGCTCGTCACGATCGAGCTGGCCGTGAAGAACGGTTCTTACACCGAACCGCCTGAGCTGAACGGCCTCTCGCATCTGTACGAGCACATGTTCTTCAAACAAAACCGTGCCATCGCGAACGCCGAAGACTACCTACGCACGATCGGACAAATGGGTATCGCGTACAACGGCACCACGCGCGAAGAAGTAGTGGACTACTACTTCACTACCACGAGTCCAAACCTTCGCACGGCGATGCAGTTCATGAAAGACGCAACTCGTTACCCGTTATTTGACGAGCGTGAGTTTAGCCGGGAGAAGGAAGTGGTAATCGGCGAGATCGACCGCAATGAGTCGAATCCGTTCTTTTATCTCAACCAGGAAATGAATAACCGGCTCTTCTTCAAATACCCAAGTCGCAAGAACCCACTCGGCAATCGCGAGACGGTCGGCGGATCGACCACCGAGAAGATGCGCCTGATCCAACAGCGTTACTACGTGCCAAATAACTCAGCCCTCGTTTTGACGGGCGATGTAAACCCGACTGATGTTATGAAAATGGCACAGGAGTTTTATGGCGACTGGCCAAAGCGCGAAAAAGATCCGTTCGTTGAATTCCCACTCGTCGAACATCCGCCGCTCGCGAAGAGCGAAGGTGCGGTGATTCAACAGCAGGTGCAGAACGTGATCATCAACATCAGTTGGCATGGTCCTTCGATCGGCAAAGACAATCCTGCGACTTACGCTGCCGATGTGTTTTCTTTCATCCTGCGGCAACCGAATTCACGGTTTCAGAGAAACCTCGTAGATACGGGTTTGGTCACCGGCGTAGATCTCGGTTACTACACACAACGCAACGTTGGCCCAATCTCCCTCGTCGCACAAACAACACCCGAGAAAGCACGAGCAGCGCTCAAGGCACTCTACTCAGAAGTAGCTCACTTCAACGACAAGGACTACTACACCGACGAGCAGCTCGAGAGCGCGAAAGCACTTCTCGAAGCTGACGATCTCTATTCGCGTGAGAAGCTGAGCGACTACACGCATACGCTGAGTTTCTGGTGGGCATCGACGGGACTCGAGTATTTCCGCGGTTATCTGCCACGACTGCGCGCCACTTCTCGCGCCGATATCAGTCGCTATATCACTACCTACATTCAAGGCAAGCCCCACATCGGTCTCGCTTTAATGTCAAACGAGGCGCAAGCGCGGATCAAAGTTACACCGGAAGAATTAATGGGGCAGTAAACGCCGGCAAAAATAGTGAGTCAAATTATGAATCAGTTGGAACATAAATCAGGTATGTCTAATCGCGTGAAATCGCTCCGTGGAATGGTCGCCGGCAGCACGTTGCTGCTCGCCGTTTTGTTTGTTGGCACAGGCTCAGCGCGTGCACAACAGACAAGACCTCAGACTCCACAAGCTCAGTCACAGCAGTCGATTCAATCGGTGGTCGCGAATCAGGCGGCGCTCGTCAGTGAGTTTGAAGTTAACGGACTGAAAGTGCTCTTGAAGCGGCGTGAAGGAAGTTTGACTGTCGCTGCGGGGCTTTTTATTCGCGGTGGAGCAACTAACATCAACTCGCAAAATGCCGGCATCGAGACGTTGATGCTCAGCGCCGCAACCGAAGCGACTACAAACTTTCCACGCGAGCGCATGCGCTCGGAATTGTCGCGCATGGGCACCGTGATCGGAAGCAGTTCCAACAACGATTACTCGGTGCTTTCACTCGCCACAACGCGCATGCACTTCGACCGTTCGTGGCAGATCTTTACTGACGTTGCTTTGCGACCCTCGTTTACGAAAGAAGACGTCGCCCTCGTGCAACAACGACAGGTTGTCTCCCTCAGCGACGACACTGACAATCCCGATGTGTACCTGCAGAAACTGCAGGAGCGCGTTGCGTATGCTGGTCATCCGTATTTGAACAACACGAACGGCACCCCGGAAACGGTCGGAAAGCTGACACCTGAGGATCTGCGTGGTTACCATGCGAAGTTGATGGAAACGTCGCGACTGTTGCTTGTGATCGTCGGTGATTTGAATCCCGGTGATGTGCGCGAACTGGTGGCAGCGAGTTTCGGTAAGTTGCCACGTGGTAACTACAAGCCTGAAGTGATTCCGCAGCTCGCGTTTGACAAGTCGTCGGTTGACATTACACCTCGCGAGCTGAAGACAAACTACATTCAGGGATTGTTTACGGCGCCACCGTTGACGTCGCCTGACATATACGCGATGCGTATTGCGAGTTCACTATTACGCGATCGTGTTTTTGAAGAAGTTCGCGTGAAGAAGAATCTCTCGTACGCGCCGGATGCTTTTCTACGAACACAGGCGGCGAATGTCGGTGGCTTGTACGTCACTGCGGTTGATGCGAACCAGTCGATTCGAATAATGTTGAACGAGATCGCGCGCTTGCAGAATGAACCCGTAGGCGCCGACGACATTCACGCCGTGATTGCACAGTATTTAACTACCTACTACCTCGGCCAGGAGACGAATGCCGCGCAGGCGGGGGAGCTGGCGCAGTATGAATTGATTGGTGGTGGGTGGAAAAATTCGGTTAGCTTCCTCGAACGCCTGATGGCAGTGACGCCCGCGGATATTCAGCGTGTGTCGCAGAAGTACATGAAGAATATTCGCTTCGTGGTGCTGGGGGATCCGAAGAGTGTCGATGAGGGTGTGTTTACCGGGCACACTGGGTGACAGGATTTACAAGATTGAGCAGGATTCACAAGATAAATACTGCTCATCTTGAGTGAAAATCTTGTTAATCCTGTCTCACATCGTTTCGCGCAGATACTTCTCGTAGAGCTTAGCATCGAGCTTCTGCAGGATCCGCGCCTGGGTCGCGGCCATGCTTGGATTTCCGCTCTCGGAATACGCAATCGCTAAATTGTAAAAAGTCTCGGCATTGTCAGGACGCAGACGCGCGGCCTCGGTGTATGAGTCGATCGCTTCTCGCAGCCGGCCTAGATAGTAATAAGCGTCGCCCAGCTTGTTATGAATATCCGCATCCATCGGCTTGAGCTGGAGCGCCTGTTGATAAGCGCGAATAGCTTCCTGCGCTTTGCCTTGCTTCACTCTGCAATAGCCAACCTGCACCCACGTTTCAGCGCGCTTTGGATTCTTGTTCGCCGCGTTCTCGAAATAGCCGAGTGCGTTGTCGTAGTTCCCAAGCCACAGCGAATCCAAACCGGATTTGTACAACGATTCCGCTACGTCGCCTTTGCCCTTCAGCGCCACCTCCGACAACGGCTGGAGCTTTCCGGGAGTCAATTGGGCCACACGAGCCGCCGCAATCGCGAGATTAATGTTCTGACCGTTTGTGACTTTGATTGTCACCACGCCCAGCACCTGACCCTTCAGATTGAAAACCGGACTGCCGCTGTTGCCGTGCGAAATCGGGGCTGTGATTTGAATGATACGATAGCTGTTCGGAACTTCCCTCACCGCCGAAACGATCCCGTCGCTAACTGACCCTTCAAGCTTAAGCGGATTTCCGATCACGAAGATCGGCTCGCCTTCGTCCGGCAACTCACTCGCGAGTTCCGTGCTTCGCGGTCGCTCGGTCGGCGTGTCAACGCTCAGCAACGCTAAATCGCCTTCCTCATCGATTGCGATCGTGCCGTTTATGGGGAAAACTTTTCCCTTGCCGTCGAGAGTCTTTATCTCGGCTCTTACCGCGCCACGTATTACATGCAGGTTCGTCACCACCTGGCCCGGACGCAGAAAGAAGCCGCTACCGGTCATCAACGCTTCACCACTCGCGTCGTAAGTCGCGATAGCAACAACTGCTGGTTTTACTTTCTTTACTAGGGCTGGAAGGCCTTCCTGCAGATGCGCATAGGCAGCACTGGCTGAGACAAGAGTCAATACAAAGGGAACGAGGAGGAGATGACTTCTCTTTTTCATTGTCGTTAACCCGAACAAAAACGGAGAACTTCGGCGCGTGAAAGGGGTCACGGGCAGGGTTCGTCGCAAATTGGCAAAAGATGATTGGCTCGCACTCGGAGCCCAGTCGGGAGACCTGAGGCACAGCGCAACTCAGG
>JBKPPU010000250.1:0-29207 GCA_046733695.1 Acidobacteriota bacterium | reverse complement strand
TCGTTTGTATTATGCTGTTGTTTGTCTTTTTCCCCGACAGTTTCCGCTCGGCTGGACTGCGGTACAAGTTCAAGGAGAACCCGCCAGTCGCGCCGGCGCCGGTGGAGGAACCGTAATGAAGTCGAATTGGTGGCGAGTTTTGATTTTGGCCGTGGTCGTAATTGGCATCGTGCTCGTGGCTACTGGTTATGCAGACGCACAGTGCTCGATGTGTCGCAGCGCATTGACCAGTGCGACCAACTCGAGATTCATGCGCAACTTCAATATCGGCGTGCTGGTGTTGTTAACGCCTCCAGTCGCGATTTTCTGTTCGATCTTTATTGTCTTGCGGAAGTATAAGGGCCACTGACAAACGCCGATGAGTGACAATAACCCTTTAGCCCTCGATGTCGAGAAACGCACGACGAGGGGACGTGTGTGTCCGCGGTGCGGCGGGAAGATCATTCCCTCCGATCGGGCCGTCTACCAGACGGGTGCCGACCCAACCGGATCGTTTCCTTTGTGGACCTGCGAACGATGCGGGTATGAGGAAGTAGGCGAGCGCCGGAAGCCTGCTGGAAAGGCGAAACACTAGTACGAATCAAATCTGATGCGTAGAGAACTCGGACTCTTAAACATAATCTGCATATTTGTCGCTTTCGGTTTTCTGGTGATGGCGGCAATCAGCGTCATCTCATCGGGCGACTTTCTCACCACCGACAATCTCTTCATCATCACTGTCAGCCTCGTAATGGCGTTGATGTTTATTATCAGCCCGTTGCTGTACCTCAAGTCTGAAGGGCGTTTGCCTTTGCCCGGTATGAAGAAGTCAGCCGCAGCAGTTCCGGCAGCGAGTGGCGGTGATTGGGGGCAAGTCAAATCACACGCGCCGGCGCCGCCGTTGCTCGACGCGAAGGGTCGCGCTGTGCCACCAGACGTCCGCGCCATCGTCTCACAGATGGATAGCCACAAACAGGCGCAAAAAACCCCAGATACGGTTTAAGCTGTGTCTGAATATATCTCCTACCTGCCACACCTGAATGCTTGTCTGAATGCGACCAGCGCTATCCTGTTGTTTTCGGGTTGGAGATTTATCAAGGCGCACAACGTCGCTGCACATCGCGCCTGTCAGGTATCGGCACTGATAGTTTCGCTGCTGTTTCTCACTTCCTATCTCACTTATCACTACAACCACGGCACGACGCGTTTTCAGGGCACTGGCCTGGCTCGTCCGATCTATTTCACCATCCTGACGACTCACACGATTCTCGCGATCGTGATTGTTCCCCTCGTTGCGTTAACGTTCTTCCGCGCCGTTCGCGCTGACTTCGTGCGACACAGACGGATCGCAAGGATTACGCTTCCGCTGTGGCTGTACGTGTCGGTTACGGGTGTGATCGTTTATCTTATGCTTTACCAGATTTATCCTTCCTGAAAAGTTCGATGACTGAAAGCAAACGTATACCCGGCTCAAAGCCGATTCTGTTTCTGGCGATACTGTTTGTGGCTGCGACCTTTCTTGCCTGGTATTTCTCGTGGTTCGGTCGTGAGCTGTCTGATGCGGACATCTCGAAATATCTCGCTGACGAAAAGAACCCGCGACACGTCCAACACGCGCTCCTGCAGGTTCAACAACGCATGGAACGAGGCGATCCCAGCACAAAGAACTGGTATCCGCAGGTAGTGACACTCAGCGGCAATCCTGAGACAGAGTTTCGACTGACGGTGGCGTGGTTGATGGGATTTGACAACAAGTCGCAGGAGTTCCATGACGCGCTTCTGAAACTACTGCACGATCAGGAACCGATCGTTCGTCGCAATGCTGCGCTCGCACTCGTTAGATTTAATGACAGTAGTGGCAGAGACGAATTGCTTTCAGTGCTCAAGCCTTACGTGTTGAAAGCGCCCGCTGACGGTGTGGTTGCGAGCAGTATGAAAGAGGGCGCGACAGTCGGACGCCGCACACCGCTCGCGCGAATCGAGCAGCCCGATGGAAGAATCGTCGAGCTGCGGTCACCACTGCCGGGCCGCGTCAACAAGATCCTGAAGGCGAATGGCGCCACCGTGTCACGAGATGAAGACTTGCTGAGTTTGAATTCAGATGAAGAGAGTGTTTGGGAAGCGCTGCGGGCCTTGGCGATTGTTGGAACGGCAGACGATCTACCGGTAATTCAGAACTATACCAATTCTGAGGGTCGCCTTAAGGAGCAGGCGGGTCTAACTGTGAGTGCTATTAACCACAGATTACACAGATAAAAATCCGGATTTAGATCCGTATAATCCGCGTTCCCGATTTTATGCGGGAGGTGCAGGCGGTGAGTCAGGTAATGTGATCCCGTGCACGGCTTCCCAGTCGTCAGTCGGAACCATCTCGATCGCGTCCCACGGACAACCATCGAGAAAAGCTCCGTCAGGACCTTTACTGGTGCACTTCTGACAACCGATGCAGAGGTACGGATCGACTTCGATTCTTCCAAAGGGAGCGTGATCTTCATCGGGTACCCAGAACATGCAGGCCTCGATCGGGCAGTACTCGATGCAGGCCGGGGACCCGGAGCAGCCGGTGCAACAATCCGTAGTAATCGCAAGTATGCGTGGACGCTTCTTGCGTGTTGCTTTACCGTCGCCCTCCGACATTGGCCAGTGTTTGTCTACGATGTCGAACATCCGTAACCCTCGCGTTTTATTGGTTATCGCAGTTCGACTCTAACATAGCTTTGTGGAATTCCTCAACGATTTGTGTCGGCGACTTTCTGTGGCTGTTGCGGAATAACAATAGCTTCAAAATAGCAGGTCGATAACAACATCGGGAGGGATACAAATGCAGGTAGTCACTGGAGTATTCAAATCGGAAAATAACGCTGAAACCGCTGTCAAGCAGTTAAGAAATCTTGGTATAGCCGAAAAGAGAATCGGCATCGTCAGGCCCGGAAATCGCCCTGAACGACTCGAGGCGGGTGTACCAGTCACCGACACTGAAGACCCCGGAATGGGGCGGGCGATGGGCGCCGCAGTGGGTGGTGCTATGGGAGCTGCCGGTGGTGCGACGGCAGGTCTCGCTGTGGCAAGTCTCGTCGTGCCGGGTATTGGACCACTGGTCGCATTCGGAATGGTTGGGGCCGCGTTGCTGGGCATTGTTGGAGCTGGTGTCGGTTCTGCTGTAGGCGACAACGTCGAAGAAGGATTGGGCGAAGGTATTCCTCACGAAGACGTCTATCTTTATGAAGACGCGCTGCGACATGGACATTCAGTAGTCATCGCATATGTAGACGAAGGAGATCAGGCGGACAACGCCGCCAAAGCGATGCACGATGCGGGTGCTGAAGACCTGGATATGATGCGCGAAAATTGGTGGCAGGAGTTGCGTGAAGGCGAGCGAGCGCATTATGGAAGAGATTTCGAGTCTGACGAGACCAGTTATCGTCATGGGTACCAGGCTGCTTTGCATCCGAAGCGCAGAGGTAAGGCGTATTCAGACGTCGAGGATGAGTTGCGCACGGCTTATGCGAACACGGTGCTTGACAGACCGTTTCAGTCCGGGTATGAACGCGGTTCAAGTCATAGTTCCAGAGTGGAGAATCGCTAGAGGTTGAAGGAATTTCTTCTGAACGCCGCCGTCCTGATCGGAATTCTGGGCGGCAGCGCGTTCATCACCAGTTGGTTTGCGCGAACGATGTACGTTCGCTGTTCAGCATGCGGCACTCTGAACGCGCGCCGGCGCACGGAATGCCGCTCGTGTAGCACTACGCTGTAAACGTCGAATTCAAAAGGTTATCTTCACAGGATTAACAGGATTACGCAGGATTTACATGTAAATCCTGTAACATCTTGTCCATCCTGTGAAGCCAACTGCTGGAAACAAGTACTCATGACAACATCAATACCCCCTGAGTGGCGTACGCACGCCGAAAGCACCGACTACCGCGAAACACCGAATTACGACGACACCATCGCCTTTGCACGTCGCCTGGCCCACGCTTCGTCGATCATCGAATACGAGGGTTTTGGCTTCAGCGGGCAGGGCAGGGAGTTGCCGCTGATAATCGCCTCTGAAACGGGCACGTTTACACCGGTGGCCGCAAAATCCGAGGGCAAGGCCGTCGTCCTGATTCAGGCCTGCATTCACTCCGGTGAGCCTGACGGTAAAGACGCCGGTTTTGCTTTGCTGCGCGACATCGCCATCACTCAAACCGTCACCGGAATACTCAACAACGTCGTCTTGCTCTTTATCCCGATCTACAACACCGACGGTCACGAACGCTCGAGCCCTTACAACCGTATCAACCAGAACGGTCCGGTCGACATGGGCTGGCGAACCACCAGCACTTATCAAAATCTAAATCGCGATTATATGAAGGCCGACACGCCCGAGACGCGTGCCTGGCTCAACCTGTGGCATCAGTGGCAGCCGGATCTCTTCATCGATTGTCACGTCACGGACGGCGCCGACTATCGCTGCAACATCACCTATCACCACGAGCACCACGACGGCGTGGATCCGGCAGTCCTCGAATGGGAGCGCGATGTTTTTGACGACAAGGTGAAATCGGCAACCGAAGCTGCCGGCAATGTGATCTCCTGGTATCTCGAGTTTATCGACAATCGTGATCTTGAACTTGGGACGCGAGACTTCAACGGCTCACCCCGTTTTTCAACTGGCTACGTGCCGTTGCGGAATCGTCCGGGCATTCTGATCGAGACGCACATGATCAAAGACTATCGCTCGCGCGTCATCGGAACGTACGATTTTCTGAAAGCGGCGCTCACTGAAGTCAATCGCGATCCGGAACGACTGAGAACAATCGGACGAGAAGCCGACGCGCGAACAGTTGAAGTTGGCAAAACCTACAATCCCGATGAGAGTTTTCCACTCGACTTTGACCTAACGGAGACAGCGACACCCTTTGCGCTGAAGGCATTCAACTACGAGACCCAACAGAGCGACGTGTCGGGTGATCTGCGCGTTGTGTATGGTCGCGAGCCGCTCGACCTCACCGTGCCGATGTATCAAACATTTCGTCTTAAAACGGCTGTTGCCCCACCGCTCCGTTACATTGTGCCAGCGCAGTGGACCCCCGTTATCGATGTGCTAAAAGCGCACGGCGTGCGGATGAAGACGCTCGCGGCGTTTGCGGCACTCGAAGTTGAGAGTTATCGGTTTACGAATGTGAGATGGCCGGAAGAGCCATTCGAGGGCAGGCACATGCCACGATTCGACGTGGAGCGTGTGGTTGAAACGAGAGTGTTTCCTCCCGGCTCGAGGATCGTGCCCGTGAGCCAGACCATGGGAAGAGTTATCTTGAATCTGTTAGAGCCCCAGGCGCCCGACTCTCTTGCCCGTTGGGGCTTCTTCAATGCGATCTTTGAAGAGAAGGAGTACGCCGAGCACTACGTGCTCGAAGCGCTTGCCCGCGAGATGATGGCAAACGACCCCTCGCTCGCACAGGAGTTTGCACAACTCCTCGCCAGCGATGCGGAGTTTGCCGCCAGTCCGTCAGCGCGACTGCGGTTCTTCTATAGACGTTCGCCCTACTGGGATCCACAGATGAATCTTTATCCAGTAGGGCGAATCATTACTGATTTTGATCTACCACTTGTCTGATGTCGCACGCCCGACGAGCCATTGTCGGGTCCGTCAATTACTGTCGGGCGCCGAGCAGGGCAAACAGTGTGTCAGTTTGCCTTTTATACGACTGTCCGACGCCCACCAATGATGTTGATAAGCAGCACCACGAGCGCTAAGACCAACAAGATGTGTATGAACCCACCAACCGTGTAGCTACTGACCACGCCGAGCAACCACAGAACCAAAAGAATTACAAAAATCGTCCAAAGCATTTCTTCTTCCTCCTTTTGTCGACCACGCCCAAGTTTCGTTGGTACAAAAGCAATCGCCCTCGCTTGAGCAACGACCATGCCGTTTATGTTTGTGGGCATTTTGGAGGAATTCAATGGTTTTAGCGTATTGAAATCTGACAGCGAGGAGCTACGGATGATACGGATCTGAGAACTTCGGGTGCAACCCGGATCGATCCAAGATCATCTGTCTCAAATCTGTGTAATCTGTGTTAAAGTGGTCGCAGCGTTCGCGGAGGCGGGCGGGTCCTTCCTTGAAGTTCCCTCGCTTTTTTAACCCCGATGATTTTTTAATTTTTGTTTTGCTGGCCGGACGAGGTCGTACTTCGCCGGACATTTTGGAGGTTTATTTATGCCCACCCCCAGCCCACGGGTGTCAATTCGAACACGCAAGGTCGCTATCATAGGCCTGTCGCTCATTATTCCATCTCTCGTCGTAGCGTCGATTGCTGTCTATCAATCGCAGCTATCAACGGTACAGACGATCAACTACTCCCAACTCTATAACCTTGCTGACACGGGCGGCGCGGTTGCGCTCTCCGTCGAAGGTGAGACTTTGACCGTCACTAAAACTGACGGTTCGCGAGTAGTCGCGACGGTCCCGGTCGGACCCACCCAGCACGAGTTGGCGCAACTGTTTCGCCAGAAGAACGTGCCCGTCGAGTTTCGTCCGGTACAGCCAGGGCTGCTTTCGGATGTCGTCAGTTGGGTGCTGCCGATCTTTACGCTTGCCTTGATTGGATTTGCCGGCTGGAAAGTTTACTCGAGCATGAGCGGTCGTGGTTCATTCGAGTTGGAGAATCACAACGGCAAGCAGGACGTTGGCTTTGACGATGTCGCCGGAGTTGATGAAGCGCGTGCTGAATTAACAGAGACGATCGAGTTCTTGCGTAATCCCGAGCGGTTCAGCCGGCTTGGTGGCCGCGTTCCGCGTGGCATTTTGCTTTACGGACCTCCGGGTACTGGCAAAACGCTGCTGGCGCGAGCTGCGGCGAAAGAGGCCGGTGTGGCGTTCTTGTCGGCATCGGGTTCGAGTTTCCAGGAGAAGTTTGCGGGTCTTGGCGCGGCTCGCGTGCGACATCTTTTCGCTAAGGGTCGAAAGCTTTCGCCCTGCATCATCTTCATCGATGAGATCGACGCCCTCGGGCGCCAGCGTGGTCGTGGCGGTGACTCCGCGTCTGCCGATCAGGATCAAACGTTGAACCAGTTGCTGGTCGAGATGGACGGTTTCGATCAGTCGAGTTCGGTGGTTGTGATTGCCTCAACTAACCGGCCCGATATTCTCGACAAGGCTCTTACACGGCCGGGAAGATTCGACCGTGAAATCGCGGTGAACCTCGCCGACGTTACCGGACGCGAAGCGATCCTGAAGGTTCACGCCCGCAACCTCAAACTCGAAGATGGGCTCGACCTGCAGTGGATCGCGCGTGGGACACCGGGCTTTTCCGGCGCTGAGCTCGCGAATCTTATGAACGAGGCCGCTATCGCCGCCACTCGCGACGATTCGGTTGCTGTCGCTCGCAAGCACATCGAGATCGCGCGTGACCGCATCCTGATGGGCGCCGAACGACAGGGCTTCATGATGGACGAGGACGAGCGCTACGCGACAGCAGTTCACGAGGCTGGCCACGTCGCGGTCGGATTAGCGGTTGAGAATGGCGATCCGATTCACAAGGTTTCGATCCTGCCGCGCGGGCGTGCGCTGGGTGTGACGCAGTCACTGCCCGAACGCGATCGCTTCATGAAGAAACGCGAATACCTCGAAGACCAGATTGCGTTGCTGCTTGGAGGTCGTGCCGCTGAGCAGGTGCTGCTGTCGACGATGACGGCTGGAGCTTCGAACGACATTGAGCGTGCCGTTGAGATAGCGAGACGGATGGTCAGTGAGTTTGGCATGAGCCGTCTCGGACCGATTCATCTCGGCCAGGAGAATCAGCAGCGTAGTCAGAGTCTGCTGGATAAAGTTGAAGAGTGCACGACTGAGTTGATCAACGAGCAACTCGAGCGCGCGTGTGCAGTGGTCACGGCAGAGCGGGAATCGATCGGGCGCCTTGTTGAGCTCTTGATGGAGCGCGACACGCTCGATGCCGAGGAGATTGCGAGCTGCTTCAATCGCCAAACCGTCCGCGCCGCATAGACAAGATTACAAGGTTATCAGGGAGGTCGGGGTTCAATCTGGCCTTCCCGAAAGAGTCATAAATCCCGCCCACGGCAGTGGGCGGATTCGTTCAAGTCCTTTCTATAACCACATCTTCTCGCACCGATTGTAATCCCGCCCACGGCAGTGGGCGGATACTTCAAGTCCGAACTATTCATCAACAACGCCGATTTAAGACAAATAGAGAGGACTTGAACGATCCGCCAACTTCCGTTGGCGGGATTCAAACTCATTCGAAAACTTTTGATAGAAAGGACTTGAACGAATCCGCCCACTGCCGTGAGCAGGATCTAGGACTTTTTGCAAAATCTTTAACCTACTGTTTCGCGTTCCCGCTGAACGAGTACAACGCATTGCGGGTACGAATGTAGAGATTATTGCCGGCGATCGCCGGTGTGGCCCATATCTCATCGTCCAGATTATTCGTCGCAATTATCTCCCACTGCGCGTCAGCTTTGAGCACCGTCACTTTACCGCTCCCGCTCGCGAGAAAGATCTTGCCGTCCGCCGCGACGGGAGATGCGTAGTATTCCTCGAGTGCATCGGGCGTGCGACCCTGCTTCAGAACCTGCCCACTCGCCGGATCGAGACTGGAAACGATCCCACCCTCCTTCATCAGATACATCACGCCCCGATAGATCAACGGCGCAGGAATACTCGGATAGGATTTCCTGAAGTTCCAAGCGACGTTCGACGACGTAAGGTCGCCTTGTCCGCCCAAACGGACAGCTGTTAGACCATGGCCCATTGTTGTGGAATTGCGGACGAAGTCGTACTCCGCGCGCTCGATGACGCCATCGTTGTTGGCGTCGAGCCAGCCAAAGTGCTCGGAAGCTTCCGGGCTGGCTTTCATTTCCTCCCGTTGGATCTTCTGGTCTTTGTTTGTGTCGGCCTTGAGAGTTTCCTCGAACGGCGGCAGGAACGGTTCATCGCCACCATCCGCAGTGACGTAGACCATGTCGGTTCCAAGAACGGGGACGCCTTTTGGATATGTGCCAATCTTCGTTACCCACCACAATCGCTCTCCCTTATCGAGCGAGTAGGCATCGACCGATTGTGAGCCAAGCACGATCACTTGTGCTGGTCCATTCCCCGGCTTGTGAATGGCCGGAGTGGAATACGCCTCAAAGTTTGGACGGCTCTTTTTCCAGAGCACTTTTCCATCGCGCGCATCGACCGTAATGATGAAAGAATCTGTCCGCTGATCGCAAACCATCACGAGCGTATTGCCATGAAGCACGGGCGATCCGCCCATACCGTAGAAACTGTTAAAGGGTCCTAGCGGAACACGCCATCGCTCCTTGCCGTTTGGTCCATAGGAGATCAATCCCAGTTCTGCAAAAAAGACGAAGACGTTTTTCCCGTCACTAACAGGACTCGGCGACGCCGCATCGTTGGCCTTATAGATCGGCATGTGTCGCGCACGCACAGCATCGCGGCGCCAAAGGATTTTTCCGGTTTTTCGATCCAGAGCGAAGGTGAGCAGCTTGTCACCTTCGCTTGCGGTCAGAAAAATCCGATCGGCGGTGACCACGGGTGATGATCGTGCGAATGGCACTGGCGTTTTCCAGACAAGATTCTTGGTTGCACTGAACTCAGCAGGCAGCGCAAAGCCTTCGGCCACGCCGGCGCCGTTCGGACCACGGAATTGCAGCCATTCATCGGTGCGGCTTGCGCCGGAAGGTTTGTTGCTTTGCTGTGCGTACGTCTGGAACCCGACTAACGCGAACAGCGCGACCACGACAGTTGGGAGTAGAAGTCTTGGTTTCATGATCTGACGTGCAGGATCTAACCCGCATTTCCTTTCGGCAAGCTGGTACTGGGACAATTGTGCTGATTCTCGCCCCAGACCTCAGTCGTAAGCAAGAGATTTCCGGCCACAAATGCGAATAACATCCAGGTGAGTCAAATCAATTAGTGACAAACGAAAACTTTTGCGCTAGGTTGCTGATCACGCACCAAATCAAAAAGAAGCGGGCCGACTTGTGCTACCAACACAAACCGACCCTAGATCCTCAACCTTCCAACGAAAGGATAAGGACCATGGCAAATCATGGTAGCGAATCTCGCACACTCGACGCCAATCTAAAACGACGCGCTCGAAAACTCGCAACCGACAGCAGAGTCGATCCAAGAACACGCTCACTAATCCGTTATGGATTAGAGCTCAAAGACCAATACCTTGAGCAAATAGTGGATCGTGTTGAAGCCGGCGAAAGGAGCATCGACCCCATCCGCTTGGATAGTGATTAAAAACTCTCCGCGCCGTACCGTGTCTCTGCGGCATAACCGCCGAGACACGTCGGCTGCGACTGCGTCGACGACAAGTTTCATCTGCGCACAGCCCACTAGTTCCGGCACTGCGCTGCTAGCTTCTACGAGATGCGGATGGCCTAGGTCCTGGCCCAGTTTAGATCGCGTCCGATCAATAGTTCTTTCATTTCGGCGTGGTGAGTGCCCTTCATGGCGATGGCTTCGAAGTCGAAAGAATACTGTCGTGCCAATTCGCGAACGGCGCTGTCATTGTCGTAAGTCATCAGGAAATCGCCAGCCGTTTTGCTCATCAAATCAAAAAGTCTGTCATGATTTCCCGACTTCAAAGAAGTACCGCAACGTGAGGCGGAAGGGGTTTGGCTGATTTGCACACTTGACTATGATGCCAAGAATAATCGGTATCACCTTGTTTTGAAAAAGCGTGTGTATACGCGCTTCAAAGAAATGCTAACTGAATTTGCCAAATCAGAAGCTGGTGACGCAAAGGACTTCATCGAGCAATTACAGAAGAAATTGGAGCGCGAAAAGAAGAAGAGAGCCAAAGCCGCAAAGTCTTCTGCACCAACGTTACCTTCCAAAATCTCGGTCACTAAAGCCGGAAAAGGATCAAAGCGGAAGCATTGATATCCGGATTAGCTTTCCGCTTGTTCGGCCCAAGGCTGTCAGCGGACATCGCGAGTTGCGGCAAGCTGGGAGGCTTTGAGGATTATTCTGATTATCATCTGATTCTTACGCCGTTGGCACGGGATGGTACACGCAAGGCACAGATGGCACTAAATGGTTTCCTCTATCACTTGTGCCTTTTGTGCTTTTTTGTGGCTAACGATCCAAACACCGGCGAAGATCAGGGTCGCGGCGATACCGATTCGCCAATTCAGGTGTTCACCGAGCAAGAGTGGCGCGAATCCAAACGCGATTAAGGGTTGCAGGTAAATGTAAACCGCTACTGTGCTCGGAGGGACTTTTATCAGTGCCCACGCGTTGAGGTAGTAGGCAGCTACCGTAGGGAAGATGATGATTAGGACGACGAGCAGCCACACGCCTATACTGATCGCACTCAAATTCTCCCGCTGTAGGGAATAAATTCCCACCGGAACGGTAACCAGCGATCCGACCAGAAAGATCCACGTGATCACGTTCAAGGCACCGTAGCGCTCGAATAGATTCTTCGAGATTACGATGTACACGGCGTAAAGCAGTGCGTTGCCGACAAGCAGCAGGTTCCCGGCCGTTGTCGCGTGAGATAGGTCTGCCCGCGCTGGATTGACGAGATAAATCACTCCGACTGCAGCCAACATGATGCCGATTAATCGCCGCGGTGATAGACGATCGTAGCTAAACAGAATGCTCACAAAAAGAGTGAAGACCGGAATCGTGGTGCTGAGTAGTGTAGCGTTGATTGCAGTCGTCAATGATAAACCCGTCACGTAGAGAAACTGATTACCTACGATCCCGGTCATGCTGCAAAGCACCAGTAAGGCCATATCTTTGACAGGCATTTTGAGGAGCGGCGTGAGTCTGCGTTGCAGAAGTGCGAACATCAGAGCCGCTCCCGTGAGTCTGCATGAGACGAGACTCGCAGGCGACATCGAACGCAAAACTATCTTGCCGAAGATGGGCCAGGTACCGAAAAGGATCTGGACCGCTACGAGAGCCAAGTGAGGAGCAATGGCGGATTGGCCACAAAAAGGCACCAAAAGCACAGAATGATTTTTTTGTGCCTTGTTCTGGCTCAAACTACGAGGTAGAGCGGGTTCTCGAGAATTTTCTTGAAGGTTTGCAGGAATTTAGCCCCAGTGGCGCCATCGATGATGCGGTGATCGCACGACATCGTCACGCGCATCATCTGCCGGATCACGATTTCATTATCTCGAACGACAGGTTTGGGCGTCATTGCTCCAATGGCGAGTATCCCGCCTTCCGGAGGGTTGATGACTGCCGTGAACTCGTCGATGCCAAACATGCCGAGATTGCTGATCGAGAAGGTTGCGCCCGTGTACTCTTCCGGCTTCAACTTCCGCGAACGCGCACGTTCCGCCAATTCGCGCACTTCGGCAGCGATCTGGCTGAGTGACTTCTGGTCGGCCGCACGCACCACCGGTGTGATCAGGCCATCCTCAATTGCCACTGCCACGCCGATGTCGGCGTGCTGGTAGTACCTGACAATCTTTTCCTGGAACGACGCATTGACTTGGCTGTGCTGCATGAGAGCTGCCGCCGTCACTTTGATAATAATGTCGTTGATACTGATCTTGAGATCGGGATCGAGAGCATTGATGCCGCGGCGCATCTCCGCCGCGCGATCCATTTCGATGTCAGTCGTGAGAAAGAAATGTGGTATCGGACCAAGCGAAGTGACGAGACGTTTCGCGATGACCTTTCGGATTTCAGTTGCGGGTTCGTCGCGATAGCCTGAAACTCCGAAATGTGGGGTTTCAACAAGACGGAGTGGCGCAGCGGCCTCCGCTTTGGGTTGGCTCAACGCCGCTTCGATGTCTTTCTTGATGATGCGACCGCCTGGCCCACTGCCCTGAAGCGAACGCAGATCGATTCCTGCTTCCGCAGCCATGCGTGCCGCGAGGGGTGAGACGATCATTCGGCCTGAGTCAGAAGCTGCTGGCTGTGGCTGTCGACCATTTGCCTGTGGTGCCGGAGTCGGCGCAGGTGGTTCCGGCGCTTTTTCCTGTACCGGCTCCTGCTTCTGCTCCCGCGGCTTCGCGGCCGCTACAGGTGCTTCGGATAAGAGAGCAGCGATGTCTTCGTTGGGTTCGCCGATCACCGCGATCAACTGTCCCAGCGGCGCCGATTCACCTTCGTTGATCAGGATCTTGCGCAGGACACCATTCGCGAGTGCCTGCATTTCCATGGTGGCCTTGTCGGTATCGATTTCGGCGAGCGGCTCGCCCATGGAGACCTTGTCTCCTTCTTTTTTCAACCAACGCGAGAGCTGTCCCTCCTCCATCGTGGGGGAGAGCTTCGGCATGATTACCTTTGTTGCCATTCGGCGGTTCCTTTTAGTTAGGACGAGTTTCACGCGAAGGCGCAAAGGTCACGCAAAGTCGCAGCGAAGACGATTAACTAATTGCGCCGTTGCGTAAACCTTGCGCCTTTGCATGAAACATCCAATGATCAATCCAAATATGCGACTTCGCGCACCGCAGCGATAATCTTGTTCACATCAGGTATCGCCAGGTTTTCTAAATTCTTCGCGTAAGGCATCGGCACATCAACGCCGGATACGCGCTTCACCGGCGCGTCAAGATAGTCGAATGCACGCTCCATGATTTCGGTGCTGATCTCCGCACCGACGCCGCAGATCGGATGCGACTCTTCGGCGACGACAACTCGATTCGTCTTCTTTACTGATTCGACGATCGTGTCGATGTCGAGTGGACGGATCGTTCTCGGATCGATCACTTCACACGAAACACCTTGTTGTTCGAGTTGCTCCGCTGCCCTCATCGCCACCGGAACCATCAACGACCGCGCGACGATCGTCACGTCTTTGCCTTCGCGTTTGACGTCTGCGACTCCGAGCGGAATCGTGAAGTCGGGATCGTCAGGAACCTCGCCTTTGTTTCCGTACATTCGCTCCTGCTCGATGAAGATGACCGGGTCGTCATCGCGAATCGCAGATTTCAGTAGGCCTTTGGCGTCGCCCGGAGTCGAAGGCATTACAACCTTGATTCCGGGAAAGTATGCGTACCACGATTCGATCGCCTGCGAGTGCTGCGATGAAACCTGAAACGCAGAACCGCCTGGACCACGAAACACGATCGGAATGTTGAACTGGCCGCCCGACATGTAAAGCATCTTGGCTGCCGAGTTGATGATTTGATCTGTGGCAAGGATCGAGAAGTTGAAGGTCATGAACTCGACGACCGGTCGCAGTCCTGCCATTGCCGCGCCGACGCCGAGTCCGGCAAAGCCAAGCTCAGTGATCGGCGTATCGATAACTCTCTTGCCGCCAAACTCGTGGAAGAGTCCCTTAGTGACTTTGTAAGCGCCGTCGTACTCGGCAACTTCTTCACCCATCAAAAAAACTTTTTCATCGCGGGCCAGCTCTTCTCGGAGGGCCTGGTTAAGTGCTTCGCGGATCGTAATTGTCGGCATGATTTTATTTGCGGCCCGGTTCGATTGGGTTAGCGTAGACGTCCGTATAGAGTTCCGAAGGATCCGGGAACGGGCTCTCTTCGGCGAAACGCAGCGAATCCTCGACCTCTTCGCGTACCTTCTGGTCGATCTCGTCCAGCGTCTTTTGGTCTACGACTTTCGCCTCGAGCAGGGTCGCAGAAAACAGTTTGAGGGGATCGCGCTCCTGATATTTCTCGATTTCCGCACGGGTGCGATAGTTACCAGGGTCAGACATCGAGTGACCCATAAAACGATAGGTCCGAATTTCGAGGAGCGTTGGAAGGTAATCCTTGCGCGCGCGTTCGACAGCGCGCACCGTGGCTTCACGTACGGCCAGAACGTCCATGCCGTCAACAAACTCCGAAGCCATTTCGTATGCGCAGGCCTTCTTGGAGATGTCACTCAGCGACATCGCACGGGCGAGGGAAGTGCCCATGCCGTACTGGTTGTTCTCGCAGATGTAGATGCACGGGAGCTTCCAAAGCTGGGCCATGTTGAGCGATTCGTGGAACGCGCCCTGGTTCACAGCCGCTTCGCCAAAGTAGCAGAGTGTCACCTGATCGGTTCCCTGATACTTCGTCGCGAAAGCCGTTCCGGTTGCGAGCGGAATCTGACCACCCACGATTGCGTGTCCGCCAAGAAAGCCAAGGCTCTTGTCGAACATGTGCATCGAGCCGCCTTTGCCTTTTGAGCAGCCGGTGGCTTTGCCATAGAGCTCAGCCATGATGGCTCGGGCTGACATACCCTTGGCGAGTGCGAGACCATGTTCGCGATAGCTCGCGAGCACGTAGTCGTCTTTTCTGATGGCGGAGATCGTGCCGACGCCGACGGCTTCCTGGCCGATGTACAGGTGGCAGAAGCCACCGATCTTTCCGGCGACATAGACTTCCGCGGACTTCTCTTCGAAGCGTCGGATCAGAAGCATCTGCCGGTAGAGTTCAACCAGTTGATCCCGGCTGAGTCCGCTGAGACGGTCCTTCTGGCGTGCCTTGACCTCGTCCCTCTCCTGCTTAAGCTGTTTAGGGTCGACGTCCGGGGGTTCGATTGTTTGTTTGCTCATAAAAGGTCGGATTATGCCACAAAGAAGAGTTAGCCACAAAAAGGCACAAAAAGCACAAAAACGATTATTCAGCGGAGGCGCCTAGGAAATCCTCACGAATAATGAGGCGCCTTAAATAAATAATCCATTTTGTGCTTTTTGTGCCTTTTTGTGGCTAACTCTTCTTTGGGGCTCAGGTCATCATGTCGATGGGGGCGAGGCCGGCGCCGGCGACGGTGAGAACGGTTTTGCGGCCGTTCTTGTCGTGTTGCATGCGGCGGGCAGCGGCGCTCAAAAGCTCTTCGGAGGTGTCGCCGTCGTCCGGGAACGAGGCGACGCCGAGACTCACTCCCAAACCCACCATCGTCCCCGTGCGTACTGAGAAGAGTTGTTCTTCCACGGCGTTCCGCATTCGCTCGCTGATCGACGCGGCCATCTTGCTCGAGGCCATTGGCATGATGGCGACGAATTCGTCTCCGGCGTAGCGCGTCAGAATGTCCATCTGTCTGAGCTCGCGGCGCACGACACCAGCTACACTCGCCAGCAAACGGTCGCCAATGGAATGTCCATACTGATCATTCACGACCCTGAAGTCGTCGATGTCCATACAAACAACTGCCAGCGGCTCCTTGTTCATACGCTGGCACTCGGCGAGTCGCTGTTCCAGCATCATGTAGAAACCACGAGCATTCGGCAGTTCCGTCAACGGATCGACAAGGGCACTTTCCCGCGTCCGCTCGTAAGTCAACGCATTGTTCAGAGCGCTCGAAGCGTGCTGGCAAACTGATTCCAGCAGTCGCACGTGTTCAGTGCTGTATGACGTACGGCTTTGCGAGTACAGGGAGATCGCTCCAAAAGCGCCGTCCTCACGGAGCAAGGGTGAGACCAGCACACCGCGGAATCGTTTCACTACTTCATCGGGAACACCGATCATGTCCAAATCGGCATTCGCATTGCACATCGATCGTGAATTCGCAATCACCCAGCCTGTAATTCCATCGCCAATATTGATGCGGCGGCGCTTGAATAATTCGACCTCTTCGCCAACGACGTGTGCGGCGATCGCCTTACCCGAGGGATCGTCAACCAGGTAAATCACACACGTGTCGAAAGGCACGATGGCGCGCAGCTTGTTTGCGATGAGCGTGACTGTATCGCTGAGATTGAGCGACGAACCGATCGTCTGTGCGATTTCGTGGAGTGCAAAAACCTCGCGTTGCGCTTCGCTGATAGATCGGAACGGCGACACTTCTTCCGCAACGCCTAGAATATCTGGCGCTAAACCGGCATCGGGTTTCGTGCTCGTTTGGTTATCAACAGTTGGCGTCGAAGCAACCTGCTCCTTGATGTCCTGCGAGTCGATCATCCGATCAAACTCTTCCACGTGCTCGATGAACGTCTCCACCACCTTCGGATCGAATGCGCTGCCAACCATGCTACGCAGAAGAGCGAGCGACTCTTCGCGTTTCATCCCTTTGCGATAAGGACGATCGCAACGTGTGGCATCGTAGAAATCAACTACCGAGATAATGCGTGCGACGAGTGGAATCCCTTCGCCTTTGAGGCCTTTCGGATAACCGCTCCCATCCCATTTCTCGTGGTGATAACGAACGATATCTTCGACCGGGTAAGGGAAGTTGACGCGTTTAAGAATGTCACCACCAACGACCGGATGAATCTTCATCTTTGCGAATTCTGCTTCAGTGAGTTTGCCTGGTTTGTTGAGGATATATTCAGGCACCGCAAGTTTGCCGATGTCGTGAAGCAACGCGCCCGCGTGAAGTGCAAGTATCTCTGATTCGGAAACTTTTAGAAGACGTCCCATTTGTTGCGCGTAGAGTTGTGTGCGGCGCACGTGACCGTGAGTCGTCTGGTCTTTCGCGTCGATCGCGATAGCGAGCGACTCGATGGTGTTCATGTGAATGTTCGCCATTTCCTCCGCGTGCTGGCGTCGTTCGGCTTCACCATGCCGTGTTTCTTCCAGACGTCGCTCGTTGAACCGGTAAAGCATGTACATGAGGGCGGAGATGAGGAGACCAAGAACTGCATACGCCAGGCTCTGGTTGAAGAAAGCGGTGTAGAACAGCACTGCCGAAGCCGCGCCTGCGAGCTTGGTCGTCAGCGTCCAAACGACTGTCTCCGGAGTCGGAACAAGCGTGAACTTGCCGGCTTCAAAACTCAAACACCACGCCGTCGCAATCGTGCTCAATGCGTACTGCAGAGCTGCCAGGACGAGCAGGGGAATCAGAAGAACGTTTAGCGGCAAGGCTCCCTGCGCCAGCAGATCATTCTGACCGGCAAATAGATTTATGAGTGCTCCGTAGAATGACGCGGCAACGAAGGTCGAGACCACGGCCATGCCTGTCTTGAGCAGTACTTCGCGATTGGTCGCGATCCGATAAGTGGAAACGAACGCGACGAGGGCTGCAAGCAGGACCGCGGGGCCCGTGGCGTTCGAGGGAGGTACCGCGTAAAGCATGACTGCGAGAAGCACAAACGAGTCGGCAATCGACTCTCTGCTTCGGAGAATGCCGTCGTTACTGGTTACGCGAACAGTGAGTGGACTCGAGGCGACCGTGATGAGGATCAGCAGCAGCCACGAGCGAATTCCGACGTCAGTGAACAGTGCCAGGTCGACGGTGGTGATAACCGCGGACAAAAGCAAGACAACACTCACGACAGAGATACCTGCCATGAGAGCGGTGCTCCTCCAGTTGGTTTTCTGCATTGCTGGGGCTCAATCCTTCCGGGTACAGAAGACTCTAACGAAATTGGTGGATTTGTTTTGCTCGCTTGGTATGGTGCCAACATCGTTGAGCACGAGGTTAAATATAGACCTGCCAGCGGGTTGACGTCAAGTCGTTAAGGGACAGGATTACAGGATTTCCAGAATGAACAAGATTCAATCGTGTTCATCCTGGCAATCTTGAAATCCTGTCTAAAGCTCTGCTGAGAGCGCACTTACTTCGGTTACTGGTCGTTGGCAGGTGAAATGCTCGCACACGTAGGCCGTTGCGTGATTGTTGATTAGTGGGCGATTCGCTAGTAGCGGGGTGATTTCAGCAGCCTCCGGATCATCGCTGAAGCCAGGAGCGACGACCTTATTTGGAATATATCTTCGCCAAGTTTCGGCGAGGAGCGGTCGGGTATCCGCTAAATCTTTCCCGATAATCGCCACGTCCTTGGGCGTCGAAAGCAGAAAATCAACGGCTGAAAGGGCATAGCCGAAGCCCGACGGGTATCGACGCACCTGATGGCCCATTTCGCGCAACACTGCCGTTGCAAGGTTGCGGTAGTTGTCACGACCGGTGAGCGCCGCGAGACGGAGCAGTACGATGGCGGCCACTGAGTTACCAGACGGCGTAGCGTTATCAAAATAATCTTTAGACCGGACGATCAGGCTCTCGTGGCTCTTGCCGGTAAAGAAAAATCCACCACTCTCCTCGTCCCAAAACTCTTCAATCATGAGGTCAGTTAGAGCTAACGCTTCCTTCAACCAGCGCAACTCTCCGGTCGTCTCAAACAGCGTCAGCAGCCCTTCGCTCAGAAACGCATAGTCTTCGAGATAAGCATTAAACTTTGCTCGCCCATCTTTCCAAGTGCGCAGCAGCCGTCCATTCTCACGAAGGTTTGAAAGAACAAACTGCGCGTTTCGTCGCGCGGCTTCAGTGTAGTCCGGGCGGTTCAGGACCACGCCCGCTTCGGCAAAGCTCGCCAACATGAGACCATTCCATGCCGTGAGTATTTTTTCGTCTCGGTCGGGCTTGATGCGCGTCTCACGTAAGTCAAACAGTTTGCGACGACTCTCTTTGAGGGAGGCCTCAAGCTCTGCCTCGGAAATTCCGAACGACTTCGCCACGTCTTCTTTGGACCGAGTAACGTTTGGAATATTCTTGCCTTCAAAGTTACCGGCTTCGGTGATGTTGTAGTACGAAGAGAAAATCGCCGCGTCCTTTTCACCCAACGTCTGCTGGATTTCACGGATATCCCAGACAAAGAACTTTCCTTCGTGGCCTTCGGAATCGGCGTCTTGCGTTGAGAAAAAACCACCGTCAAGGTGGGTCATCTCTCGCAGAACGTAGTCGAGAATACCCTCGACAGTTTCTCGCGCCTGCTGTTCGCTGCTCACCTGAAAATAGTGGAGATACAGTCGCGAAAGCAGGGCATTGTCGTAAAGCATCTTTTCGAAGTGAGGCACAAGCCACCTGGCGTCAGTTGAATAACGATGAAATCCGCCGGCAAGCTGATCGTACATGCCTCCGTTTGCCATCTTGTCGCACGTGTATTTCACCATCTCGAGGGCTTCGCGGTTGCCGGTGCGCACGTGTGTGCGCAATAAGAACTCGAGCGTCATCGCCGGCGGAAATTTCGGAGCCCCACCGAAACCACCATTGATCGAATCGTAACTTCGCACGGCGCCGACGTAGGCTGCGTCGAGAAGCTCAGTCTCGATCGGCTGATCGGATCCGCTGCTTTCTCCTAGTCGCCGAAGTTCATTGATCAAAGAAATACTGTTCTCACGAATCTCATCCGGTTTGTCGCGAAAGGCTTCAGCAACACCGATCAGCACTCTCGGAAAACCCGGCATGTTGTATCGATCCTGCGGCGGAAAATATGTGCCACCGTAGAAGGGAACTGCGTCGGGTGTCAGGAACACAGTCATTGGCCAACCACCGTGATGAGTCATCATCTGGACTGCATTCATGTAAATCTGATCGAGGTCAGGGCGCTCTTCGCGGTCGACTTTGATGTTTACGAAGTTCTCATTCATGAGCTTCGCAATCTGTTCGTCTTCGAAAGACTCATGCGCCATCACGTGACACCAGTGACAAGCTGAGTAGCCGATGCTGAGCAAAATAGGCTTGTTCTCGCGCCGCGCTCTTTCAAACGCTTCGTCGCCCCACGGATACCAGTCGACCGGGTTGTGTGCATGCTGAAGCAGGTAAGGACTAGTTTCGTTAATCAGGTGGTTAGTAAATTGTGCTTGTTCCATTTCAATCCTTGAACCAGTAAGGCGTCTTTTTTGTCCAGGGGCTCGTGGGGTACTTGCGATGCAGCAGGTCGAATGCTGCTTTGGACCAGCGAGAGGAGTCTTTGTCGGTGCAACCAAAGCGCGTCGTCTTCACCGCCAGGTGCAGGGCTTCAGGTACCCGCGGATCATTCGGGTGAGTGTTGGCCCATTGAATAACTTGCCTCGTGATGTAATTCGGCGCTGTGCCGAGCGCATTCAATGCAGACCACTCCTTCGCGCCGTGTGCGACGTCGGCCGGCGTAAGAAAACGAGGAGGCGCGGCATTCGTGGTCGCCGTAAACTCCACCACCTCGCGATTCTCTTCGTCTGTCGCAGGCTGAAAATACGACGAACACCACCAGTTGTCGCGATAAGAGTCCTGCTGGTGCAACGGTGTCGTTCTTCCGATCCCTGCATCTACGACGGGTTCCAGCCCTGGAGTCTTCAGCCATGCATAAATCGCCGCAAACTTCTTTTCGTCGGGTGCTGTTGTCGAACGGTAGGTGTTCAGCAGTTCCGATATTTCGGGAACGAGTTTGCTGAGCACTGGGACTAGCTCGTCGGCGGTTGTTGTATCACCCAGCAACGCAGCTCGAAGCCATGTCGCTTGTGCGAGATCGCGCCTTGGTCCGGCGGGAAGCACATCACTTCCGACCGCTTCTTTGAGCAGCGAAAGAGGTGTTTGATTGTTCAGTGCGTGAGCTGCATCAACATCAAAAAATGGTTTCCCCTTTTGCGTTTTGTTCTCGTCGGACAGCTCCTCATCACCGGAAGGGATCTCGCGGCCGTCGTCATTCCAACTCAAAGCCGCTGGGACGCGCGTGGCATCAGTCAAAAACTCCGTTAACGAATTCGCGAGCAACATACGCCGGCCGATCAGCAGATTCAGCGACGACTCGTCGAAATGCGCGCGCTCCGACTTCAACGTCTCGTCGAGTAACGTACGCGCCGCCGCGTTTTGATCCGACTCCATCAACAAACGAACCGCATGAAAGCGTGCCGACGGAAATGCGGGCGAACTGTTCGGAACCTTGCGTGCCTCGGCGATCAGCTCTGCTGCCTTCGGATCTTTGCCCTCCAGCGCTGTTAAAGATGCGACGAGCCACTGAGCGGCATGCGTTGACTGCCAGCGCTGCAGCGCGTGTTCCTTTACGCCGGAAGTGGAATCCTGAAACGTCGCAATCCAATCCGTTAAGTCTTCTGTTTTGGGGATCTCGGGAGGTTTTGTATTCGCGTCATCCTCTTCTTCAAGGTAACCGTCGAGCAGCGCGGTGTAATCCCAAAGGTCCTGCTTCAGGTTGGGGTTCTCAGTCTTTGCCGTAAGTATGCGCGCTAGTTCATTCAGACGATCCGTTGGATGCAGGCGCAAGCTAACGAGATTGAGCAGACGTATCGAAGCAGCGTGCAGCGAGGAGAGTTTCCGATCGGCAAGGATCGTCCGTAACTGAGATTCAGCAGCGCTCAACGACTCTTTCTTTTGTTCCTCGGGACCAAGACTGGCCTTGCGTACGAGCGCACGCGCGACCAGATAGACGGCGTTTCGCTGCCACGGTGAACTGGAATCAACGGCGATCGCCTGGAAGTCTTTTCGAGCCTCGTCAAGATTCCCGGCATAGAAATTCGCGGCCGCGATTTGATAGGAGCGATCCGCCCGCTGCAGGGCATCCGCATCTGATGGAAGCTGTTCGGGAATGACGTTGCCGCCGGCGCAGTTGCTGAACACCTGGTCCTGCGCTGCGACCCATGTCTTGATTGCAGGACTGTCTGGTCCATACTTCGCGATTCGCTCGTTCAGCGTGGCGATCGCGATATCGAAAGCATCTTTCTGGCAGTTCAAATAGCTTTCATATTCGTTCGGTTTCTCGCGGCTGCGATAGACGGAGATCGATTCCGGACCTTGAGCCGCGACCTTGCGGCGTGCATCGAGCCAGGCTTTGGTCCACTCTTCCTCTCCGGAGGACCAGCGGTAGTTAAGACGATCGTCCCAGAACTGCGTCAAAGCGCGCTGCTCCGCGGGAGTAAATCCTGAGCCACTCAGATAACGATATCCAACATACAGATAGGAACGCGCATAAGTGGGTTGCAAAACGCCGATACGTCCACCAGCAAATCGTTCCACCGGATAGGTCGGATGAACAGTGTGTACGAACACCGCCTCAATCAGGAACGGACCGCAGGCGAGTGCGGAGATTGAGTTGAAAAGCAAAACTGCCAGCAATACGACAACTAATGAGCGCAAATATTTACGCGTCATCTGCGGTATGCCTCCATCGCTCGGGCGAAAGAATCTTTGGTCCATGGTTGCGGATTGAATATGTAAAGGCGATCGACATTCGGAACCGTCACCAGTTCATCAGTCGAAACACCGGCCGAGTTCCGGCAGATCCCCGCTGCGAAAGGCTGACCGGTCTCGAGTCGCCGTTGAAACTGAGGGCGCTCGACCCCCATGCGAAACAGCATCGGCACCGCTTCGTCCACTGGTAGATCTGCAATCCAATCGTCGCCCGCGCACCATGACGCCAGCGCCGTCATCGAGAGTCCGACTGACGGCGAAAGTTCGTAACGAACGCGTTGCAGAAGTTTGCGGTAGAAGTCTCTCTCAGAAACGGTGGCGTCGAAGTCTATTTGCACGGCTGACACGCCTGCCAGCGAAGAGATTTCGTGCGCTGTTTGCTGAAGCTGAGTTGAGGAAAGTGTTGGTGCGCTCGCTCGATCAGTTTCGATCCGAACGACGGCAATGAGTTTAGTATCGGGCGCAAGTCGTAATGGCTGTAGCCGCGGTTTCACGGCGATCTTGTCGTCACGTAACGTTATCGTCTTCGCCAGGAATGCGACCGCTGTTTTTTGCGGATCGAGAAATGTCAGGTTCTCGGGACGTTCCCACGCCCACACAACCACCGGTGGCAAAGACTCGACAGTTGTTGAGTTATGCGCAGCGAAAATCACCAACAGCATCGGCAGGAGAAATATGATCTTCGTGATTCTCATTGAAGTATGCCTGAGTTTACACCACAGATTACAGAGATCACACAATTTGGTAGTGGGGTAATAGTGTTTTGCAGCGGATGCACGCAGCGATTGGTTAGAGCGGGGCAAGCCCCTCGTCCTGACTTGTTCTATTCTCAGTTGCGCAAACGTCGAATGGAACTTGAATCAGAAAATAAAACAAGTCAGGAAGAGGGGCTTGCCCCCGCTGGTTGACAAGGAATCAGCAACACACTAATACCTCACAACGCATAATTTCGATATACTGCCGAACACATATGGAACGTGAGACTCTGGACTTCGACGTAGTGTTTGTGGGTGCAGGGCCCGCAAACCTCAGCGGCGCACTGCACCTCGCACGACTCGTCAAGGAAGACAAATCCCTCGGCGATATTGAAATTGCGGTGATCGAAAAAGGATCGACCGTCGGCTCGCACATTCTCTCCGGCGCGGTGATGGATCCGAAAGCGTTGCGGGAACTGATACCCGACTTTGAGGAACAGGGCGCGCCGCTCGAGTCTCCGGTGAAAGAAGATCACTTCCTGTATCTCACACCGAAGCTGGCACTGCGCTCACCAATCACGCCTCCGCCACTGAAGAACCACGGTTACTACATCGTTTCGCTCAATCGACTGACTGCATGGTTAGGCGAGAAGTGCGAAGAGGCCGGCGTTAATATTTTCCCTGAGTTTCCCGGCGCTGACTTGCTCTACGACGAGAACGATCGAGTACTCGGAGTGCGTACTGGCGATAAAGGCATCGATAAAGAAGGGAGGCGCAAAGCCAACTACGAGCCGGGAGTCGATCTACGCGCAAAGGTCACCGTCCTGGGTGAAGGGCCGCGCGGATCGCTTACGAAGCAGTTGATCGCGCGTCTCGGATTGGACGAAGGTTCCGATCCGCAGGTCTACAGTCTCGGAGTGAAAGAGTTGTGGGAGCTTCCTGACGATCGCTATCCCGCGGGCCGCGTCACGCACACGCTCGGCTTTCCTTCCGATACGGATACTTACGGAGGCGGTTGGATCTACGGAATGCAGAACCGCGTTGTGAACATTGGTTACGTGACGGGTCTCGACTACAAAGATCCTTTGATCGATCCTCATGCGGAGTTTCAACGTTACAAGACTCATCCATACATCGCACGTCTGCTCGATGGTGGAAAGATGATTCGTTACGGCGCGAAGACCGTCACGGCGGGCGGTTATTTTGCAATTCCACGCATGTACGCCGATGGCGTGCTTTTGGCGGGTGACTGCGCCGGCCTTTTGAATCCGCAACGTCTGAAGGGAATTCACTCTGCGATCAAGAGCGGAATGCTGGCCGCACAGGTGATCTTCGACGCTTTGAAGGCTCAGGACTTTTCTGCCGATCAGCTGGAGCGTTATGAAGATCTATTGAACGAGAGCTGGGTCATGCCCGAGTTGCACAAAGTGAGGAACTTTCACTCAGGCTTCAGACACGGTCGCTGGCTGGCGCTGATCAATACCGGACTACAATTCTTCACCGGCGGACGCGCGTGGGGGCTGTTTGATCGAGATCCTGGCGTCGCCGGTTACGAAGAGATGAAGAAGCTCTCGTCGTATGGTTACCGCAGCGACAAGCTCGAACAGCGTTACACCGATCTCCGCTTCGACGGCAAACTTACCTTCAATAAAGTAACGGACGTCTACCACGCCGCAGTGGGCCATGACGAGGATCAGCCGGCGCATTTACACGTGCTCGACACGAATATCTGTTCGACACGTTGCGCCGAAGAGTATGGCAATCCGTGTCAGCGGTTCTGTCCGGCCGCTGTCTATGAAATGGTTGAGGACGGTGGAAACGGAAAGCGGCGCCTGCAGATCAACTTTTCAAACTGCGTACACTGCAAGACCTGCGACATCATGGACCCATACCAGATCATCAACTGGGTAACACCAGAAGGTGGGGGCGGACCAGATTACAAAGGCATGTGAGCCACAGAATAGACGGATATTTAAATAGATCTGCGCAGATCTTTCTTAAAAATCCGTCCGATCTGTGGCCCTATTGTTCCGCCGGATTCTTACTATCCGGCTTGATATCAAAATGCACGCGGCCGCGCATCACTTCTTCCAGCGCGATTCGCGTCGGTTTGTGTTTCTGAGGATCGATCTCAATCCTGGGATTCGCACCGCGCTGCAGTTGTTTGCTGCGCTTAGCGGCGAGGATTATCAGGCGGTACTTCGAATCAACTTGCTGGCCGTTCGTCTCTTCAACTTCACTGTCAACTAACTGTGTCGGTGTAGGCACTCGATTGCTCCTTCAGCTATGAAGCTATGATTGATTGTGTCGAAACTTTTGAATTACTTCCCGGACGAGACCTTCCTGGCGCATGCAACGAGCCCGCTCGGCATAAATAATAGATGCAAGTTGCCCGGCGGCTCTCTCGATCTCGTCGTTGATGATTACATAATCAAAAGAGGAATACTGTTTTAATTCTTCCGGCGCATTTCGCAAGCGAACCTCGAGCTCCTCAGGACCGTCAGTCCCTCGTGCGATTAACCGCTGGCGCAGCACTTCGTATGATGGCGGCAAAATAAAGACGCTAACCGAATCCATCAATAACTGCCGTACGCTCGCTGCGCCTTGTACGTCGACTTCGAGAATGATGTCGGTGCCGGCTCCAGTCTCTTCAAGGATTTGCTTTTTCGACGTCCCGTAAAAATTTCCGTGCACGCAGGCCCATTCAAGAAACTCGCCCGCAGCCACCATCTCGTCGAACGTTTCGCGAGTAATAAAGAAATACTCGTGGCCATGTGTTTCGTTCGTACGTGGCGCACGAGTGGTGAACGAGACAGAATAACTAAGATTTTCGACACAATCCAGCACGTGACGGATAATCGTGCCTTTGCCGCCGCCTGATGGAGAACTGACGACGAAGAGTGTGCCTCGCGGGGAAGGGTGGCTGATGGGCCCAGCCGGCTGCAATTCTTTCACTTTACTCGACATTCTGAACCTGTTCGCGAAGTTTCTCCACTTCTGCTTTGATCGCCAGGCCGGCCTCCTTGATGGCCAGGTCCGTAGATTTGGAAAGCGTTGTATTTGCCTCGCGATTGAGCTCCTGGAGCAGGAAGTCGAGCATCTTTCCTGCTTCGCCGGGGGCGTCAAGCGCTTCCTGAAACTGAGAAAGGTGACTGCGCAACCTCACCATCTCTTCACTCACATCACTCCGATCCGCGAGGTAGGCAACTTCCTGGGCCAGTCGCACGGGATCGATTTCGATAACCTGTCCACCCCGATTCAGTAGTTCTCCAATACGTTTTTGCAATCGCACGCGATAAGCATCCGCGAGTCCTGCGGCCGAACCTTCAATGACTGGCACGAGTGCCTCGATCTTCTGCACTCGCTCACGCAGTTCCTGCTTGAGAGCTTCGCCTTCCTGCTCGCGCATTTTTTCCAGCTCGTCCAGCGCCTGGTCCAATGCTTCTTCGAGCGCGGTGGTCATTCGATCGTCGATACCGTTGCGAGCTGGTTGGACGGCGCCGGGAATTCGCGCGATTGCGTTGATGTCGAGTTCGCCGCCGATATTGAAATCCTGCTGAAGTTGTTTCAAAGCACTGACGTAGCCGGCGATGAGCGGACGATTGATCTCATAAGCAATTTGCGCCACGCGTTCCATGCTCACGGTTACATCGACGCGACCGCGCGATAGTCGTGAGGTGATGCGTTTCTTGATCGATGGTTCGAGTGAAGCCAGTTCGGAGCCGACGCGCAGGTGAATGTCGAGGAATCGATTGTTAACGGTCTTCAAGTCGACGGAGACGGAGAAATCGTCACCCGCCACCATCGCCTTACCGTATCCGGTCATTGATTTCATAGTTGATCCATCCACAGATTACACAGATTAAATCGGTGCCATCTGTGTAATCTGTGGAACCTCTTCTTCTTCGTCCGCAAATTGCAATTCGTAGAGCTTCTTGTATTGCCCGCCACGCGCCAGCAGTTCAGAGTGAGTTCCTCTTTCGATAATTCGCCCTGCTTCCATCACAAGGATCATGTCTGCGCGCCGTACTGTCGATAGACGATGAGCAATCACGATTGTCGTGCGATTGCGTACCAGATTGCTGATTGCATTTTGAACCAGTCGCTCCGACTCCGCGTCGAGTGCCGACGTAGCCTCATCCAGGATCAGGACAGGCGCATTAACCAGGATTGCACGGGCAATAGCGAGCCGCTGGCGTTGGCCGCCGGAAAGAAAGATGCCGCGCTCGCCCACAATCGTATCGTAACCATCGGGTAATTCGCGAATAAAGTCGTGCGCAAAGGCGATTAATGAGGCCTCTTCAATCTCTCTGTCACTTGCTTCGGGTTTGCCGTATGAGATGTTGTGACGAACCGTATCGTTGAAGAGAACCGTCTCCTGGGTAACCAGAGCAATCTGCTTTCTGAGACTCGCGATGGTTGCATCTCGCACGTCCATGCCATCCCAGAGAACTGCGCCGGATCTCGGATCATGAAAGCGGGGCAGCAGTTTCGTCAGGGTAGACTTTCCACCACCCGACTGGCCCACCAACGCTACCATTGTGCCGGCAGGTATCTTCAGGCTCACGTCGCGCAAAACAGAACGCGATTCATTCGCATACCCAAACGAAACATTTTTCAGCTCGATCTCTTTCGTGAGCGCAGGTAATTCGCTCGCGCCTGGCTTTTCCTGAATCGTCGCATGCTCGTCCATGACTTCCCAAACGTGGTGCGCGGCGGCCAGTGCCTGCTCCATGCTGTTTTGCAGCCGTGAAAGCTTGCGCATCGGATCGTAGCAGCGGAACAGAACGAAGAGGAACGTGACGAACTGCGCCGTGTTCATGCGGCCAGACATGATTTGTTGTTGCCCAAAGAACAGCAGCAATACGACGAAGAGAATGCCGATCATTTCGATCGTCGGTGGTGAAGCACCAGCAATGCTCGCGCTGCGAAGGTTTGCCCTCACGATCCGCTTTGCAACGTCAGTAAAACGATCCGACTCTCGCTTCTCGGCGCGATACGCCTTTACGATTCCTTGATTCGCAAGCGCTTCCTGAGCAGTGTCAGTCAACTGCTTACTGCCTTCGAAACTCTCCCGCGCGAGATTCCGCAGTGCCCGGCCAAACTTCGCAGTGAGGACTGCAATCACCGGTGCGATCAACAGTGAACCAAGCGTGAGTCGCCAACTGTAGAAAAAGGACGCGGCGAGAAATGCGATCAAAGTGAAACTCTCGCGCAGCATGTCGCGAAACGTGGCTGTGACGGCAGTCTCGATCGCGGCCGCGCTCGTTACCAGTCTCGACACGAGATAGTTCGTCCGGTGTCTTTCGAAGAATGTCGCGGACTGTGCGAGAAGATGACCATATAGATCCTGGCGCAACTTGAGCACCGCCAACTGCCCGATCCGTGCCATCAGATACGTGGAGAGGTACTCCGCGATCCCCTTGGCGAGGGTGAAAAGCACGAGCAGAATCGAGATCATTTTCCACGCGCCAAACGGGTCCTGTGGAATTAAGTGTTGCAGACCGAAAATGGTCGGGGTACGCTGACCAAGCCCCTGCACAAAAGCCTGATCGAAGATTGGCACAATCAAACCGGCGGTCGCGCTTTCGAGTACGCCCACCAGTACCATTGCCAGAGTAGCCAGGGTGAAGATTGGCCAGTGAGGTCTCAAATACTTTAACAGGCGCCTAAGATCATGCATCTCTGGTTGCGAAAATCTCTGATCAGTTGCTATAAGGAAGGTAGAAGACGGTCCAAAATCTTAAGGAAAGAACTATACTTACCCC
>JBKPPU010000249.1:0-4594 GCA_046733695.1 Acidobacteriota bacterium | reverse complement strand
AGGATACCACAGGGACGGACCACAAAACGGACTGAAATAAATGATCACGAGAGACGCGCTTATTTGGTTGTCCCGCAAGGAAGGGTTAAAGGATTTCGCGACCAGTTTTAAGTTCTTCAAGAAGCTCACCACGCGCTTCGTCGCAGGCGACACGATTGACGAGACTGTTCCATTTATTCAGCAGATAAATACAGAAAACTGTACGGCTTCATTCGATCACCTGAATGAATCCGTGGGTAGCGCTGCCGAAGCAGACAAAGAAGTTGAAGAGTATCTGAACATTCTGGCGAAGATCGACGAAACGCGGATTCGATCAAACGTCTCGATTAAACTCACGCAGTTTGGGCTCGGTCTCGATCCGGAACTGGCGTACAAGAACGCCCGGCGAGTGGTGGAAGAGGCTCATCGACGTGGCAACTTTGTCAGAGTTGATATGGAAGACTCGAACGTTACACAGGTAACGATCGATATCTTCAAACGTCTGCGTGCTGAATTTGATCTTAATACCGTCGGCATTGTCTTGCAGTCGTATCTGTACCGCACTTATCAGGACGCGCAGGAGCTCGTGAAACTTCCCGCGCGCATTAGGATCTGCAAAGGCGCATACAGCGAGCCGGCGGAAGTTGCTTTCCCGGAAAAGAAAGACGTCGACGCAAACTACATCAAGGTGATGCAACTACTATTGGGGAGTGGTGTATATCACGGCATCGCCACACACGACCCCAAGATGATCGACGCCACGATCAACTTTGCGACACGCGAAGGAATCGGGAAAGAGAAGTTCGAATTTCAGATGCTCTACGGCATCCGGCGTGACCTGCAACGACAGCTCGCACGCGACGGCTTCAACGTGCGAATCTATGTGCCTTACGGGAAACACTGGTATCCTTACTTCATGCGCAGGCTGGCGGAACGACCCGCAAATGTCTGGTTCGTGATGAAAAATCTGGCGAAGGGCTAACGGACGACGATGAGCGAGTGGTTCTGGATTCTCTGGTGCATCCTCGGTGTGGTACTCATTGTCGCAGAGATCTTCACGACCGGTTTCGTGCTGCTCTGGTTTGGGATCGGAGCGTTGCTGGCTGCGCTTGCGAGTTTCATCGGCATCGACAGTCTGGGGATTCAGTTTTTGATCTTTGCCGTAACCTCGATTGGGCTCACTGCTGCTTCAAGAACAATCTTCCTCAAATACTTTTCGCGCGAGAAGTCTGAGAATTCGTTGCGCAGTGGAGTCGATGCACTGCCAGGGAAGGTTGGGACTGTCGTTTCGTCGAGTAAAGGTGCACTTAACGAAGGCGCCGTGAAAGTATTTGGGTCAACATGGACCGCGTATCCTGCGCCAGGTGAAGAACCTTTGGAAGCGGGTGAACGTGTTTGTGTGGAGAGCGTTGAAGGCGCTTCGATCTATGTTAGGCGAGTCGGTGGTGAACCCGATTGGAGACCGAAGTCTCTACCGGAAAGTTAGACAGGATTCCAAGATTTCCATGATGAACAAGATTATCTTGTAAATCATGCGAATCTTGTAATCATGTCACTAATGTGGTTCGGTATCGGCCTCGTAAGTATCGTCAAGCGTCTTATCTTCTTCAAGTGGTGGCAGCTCGATCGTAATTCGATCTGATGCCGGTTCCTCGAGATCGTCACCGAAGAAACGCGCCAGCACCACAGTGATATTGTCCTCACCGCCGCGATTGTTCGCCTCGTCGATCAAAGCATCACACGCTTTCGCGAGATCGCCTTTGCTGTTGACGACGATGTTCTGAATATCCTCCGCCCGGAGTTTCCCTGACAATCCATCACTACAAAGCAGCACCACATCGTCCTGCCGTAAACGAATCTTGCCCGTAACCGGATTGACTTCACTCTGCGCGCCGAGTGCCTGCAGGATCACATTCCGGAACATGTGCGTTTCGGCTTCCGACTCACTAATCTGGCCCACGTCCACGAGTTGTTGCACAAGCGATTGGTCCTTCGTGGCCAGACGAATCTGCTCCTTGCGAATGACGTAACCACGGCTGTCGCCGACCTGGACCAAATCAAGACTATCGCCACGAATAGCGGCGCCCGTGAATGTTGCACCCATGCCGGCGCAACGGGAGTCTTCCTGACTCCGGGCGTGGATCGCAGTGTTGGCGTAATGGGTCGCGTTCTTCAGACACTCGACCAGGTCCAGTTCCGGATCACAGGAAGCGTCGCCCTCGCCGACCAGCATTTGGCGGACCGAATCGACGGCCATGCGACTCGCCACGTCACCAGCGAGTGCGCCGCCCATGCCGTCGGACACGACCAGGACCAGTCCCTTATTGCCGACGTCAAAGCGCGTTAAATTTGCGGGTGGGGGAGTACCATCGGCGCCGGTCCATGTTTCTTCGGTAGACAAATCCAGAACAAGAAAATTGTCTTCATTGCCACGTCGAACTCGGCCAACGTCTGATTTGGCGAATAACTCTACGATCATAAATGGAGAGCAATTAGGAAGTCGTTAATAATGGCTGAGAACCGGGAGATTGTAACCCATCCTGTTAATCCTGAACATCCTGGAATCCTATTAACTAAACCTTGTCCAGGGCCTGATCCAAATCGGCAATAATGTCGTCCGTGTCTTCTATTCCCACTGAAATTCGTACCAGTCCATCAGTAATGCCGAGACGTGCACGTTTCGTTTCATCGACGGAGGCGTGCGTCATCGTCGCGGGATGCGAGATCAATGTCTCAACACCGCCCAAACTTTCCGCGAGCGTGCAAAGCTTAACAGAGTCAAGCACGATTCGCGCTGCTTCGAGCGAACCGACGTCAAACGCCACCATACCGCCAAAACCGTGCTGTTGTCGTCGCGCGAGCGCGTGCTGTGGATGCGACGCCGAGCCCGGATAGTAAACCCTTTTTACCTTCGGATGCTCTTCCAGAAACGCTGCGACCGCGCGACCTGTTTTGTCGTGTTGCTCCATGCGCAACGCGAGTGTTTTTGTACCGCGCAGGACGAGCCAGGAGTCGAACGGCGAGAGGATCGCACCCGCACTGTTTTGTACGAAACCAATCCAATTCGCATCTTCTTCGTCGTTCAGGACTACGACTCCGCCGATGCCGTCGGAATGGCCGTTGAGATATTTGGTCGTTGAGTGGACCACGATGTCCACACCAAACTCGAGCGGCCGTTGCAGGTACGGCGACATGAAAGTGTTGTCGCACACGACTCGCGCGCCGGCGCGATGTGCGATCTCGCTGACCTCTTTGAGATCCGTCACCGTCATGATCGGATTTGTCGGTGTCTCGAGAAACACCATCTTCGTATTTGGTTTGATGGCGGCTTCGACGTTCAGCGAATCGGACGTGTCGACATAATCGAATTCGAGGTTGTAGTTGGCGAGAATGCGATTGAAGAGACGCGCCGTGCCGCCATAAGTGTTGTCCGAGACGACGACGTGTTCACCCGCCTTTATCAGGCGCATAGTGGCATCGATCGCTGCCATGCCTGAGGCGAACGCAAAACCGAAACGGGCGCCTTCAAGCGCGGCTATGTTTCGTTCGACTGCCGAACGGGTCGGGTTCTGAGTGCGTGCGTACTCGTAACCTTTATTCTTTCCGAGAGCGTCCTGTGCGTACGTTGAAGTCTGATAAATCGGAACGGTAACTGCACCCGTGCTTTCGTCCGGTTCCGATCCGGTATGAATGGCTGTTGTTGCAAATCCCATAATATTGTTCTTCGAACTTTGTACTTGGTCCAATGAACCGAGCGCTAAGTACAAAGTACTAACTTCTAAGCCTCATCAAAAATTCCCTGGCTGCGATATCTCTCGGCGCCATCGGGAAAAACTGTGACGACACATTTTCCCGCGCCCAAACGTTCGGCAACCTTGTACGACGCTGCGGCAGCAGCGCCGGATGACCAGCCACCGAGGAGACCTTCGAGGCGCGCGATCCTCTTCAGTGCCGCGCAAACTTCCTCGTCCTGGACCATCATGATCTCGTCTGCCAGCGATCGATCGAAGATCTTCGGAATAAAGTCACGCTGTCCGATGCCTTCAATTTTCTTTGGTCCAGGCGGGTTGCCTCCGTAAATCGAACCTTCCGGCTCGACCAGAACGCAGAGCACGTCAGGATTATGTTGGCGCGCCGCACGCGCAACACCGCAGAACGTCCCGGATGTTCCCGCTCCGATCACGACAGCGTCGATCCGGCAGTTCACCTGTTCAATGATCTCGCGTGCCGTCGTCTGTTCATGAAAGCACGGGTTAGCATTATTCTCAAATTGCTGCGGCACAAAGCTGCCGTCAATGCTGCCGGCGAGTTCGTGGCAACGGTCAATCGCGCCCTGCATGCCTGCTTCGTGCGGCACGTATTCGATCTCGCCACCGAGAGCTTCAATTAGCTTCATTTTCTCGACGGCGAAGCCCCGCGGGACGCAGAGGATAACACGGTAACCGCGGGCGACTCCCACTAGCGCAAGGCCGATACCGGTGTTTCCGGCGGTTGGCTCGATGATCGTAGCGCCATCTTTGAGTAGCCCCTTTTCTTCGGCGTCCAGAATCATACCCAACGCAGCACGATCCTTGACCTGTCTCTTATACACATCTCCGAGCCCACGAGACCATTC